>DASRHX010000434.1:0-9655 GCA_035650295.1 Bryobacteraceae bacterium
ACGGAATTGAACGAGAAGTCGCCCGCGAAGTTTGAAGCGTTCGGCCGTATTCTGCGCAGCGACGGGCTGGGTAATCTCACCACGAAGGAGAAATACCGCGACTTCGCCTTGCGCATGTACGTTCGCGGCACGCATCACCACAATGGCGGCGTGCTGTTCCGTTCGCAGGGCGGGCGCGAGCGCTACGAGATTCAACTGCACGATGTGCGCGAGGCGCACTACCCCACCGGATCGCTCTATTCCCACAAACGCTCGCGCTATCCGGAGATTGAAAGCGAACAGTGGTTTCTGCTTCAGATGTGGGTGAAGGACGCCTGGTGCATGGTGCGCATCAATGGTGAGAATGTGATGGAGTATGACCGGTTGGAGAATCTCCAGCCAGGCTCCATCGAATTGCAGGCCCATCAGAACGGCCGCTGGATGGAGTACAAAGAGATCGAGGTGAAGCGAATATGACACGGCGAGAGATGGTGGCGGGTACGGCGGCGCTGGCGGCCGCGGCACAGACGGCGCAGGCGCAGGGCGGCGTGAAGAAGTACGCGCGTTTTCGCGCAGGCAACCGCAACGCCTACGGAGTTGTCGAGGGCGACTCGATCGCAGAGTTCGACGGCAGCCTCTTCGGGCCGCGCAAAGCGAACGGCAAGACACACAAACTGAGCGCGGTGCAACTGCTGTACCCGGTCGAACCGACGAAGGTGCTCGCGATGGCGCGCAACTACCGTAGCCATATCCAGTCGAGCAAGTCGGCGGCGCCGGAACCCAAGCGGCCGGAGATCTTCTACAAGCCGCTCACGTGCCTGCAACATCCGGGTCATCCCATCATTCTGCCCGCCGATTCGACTGACGTTCACTTCGAGTGCGAACTCGTGGTTGTCATGGGCAAACGGACGCACAACGTCTCTAAGGCAGATGCACCGTCCTACGTATTTGGCGTCACCGCGGGCAACGACGTGAGCGAGCGGCAGTGGCAAGGCGGCCCGGACAAGGACATTCAATGGTGGCGCGCCAAGGGCTCGGACACATTTGGTCCCCTCGGACCATACGTCGTCACGGGTCTGGACTATTCGAAGCTGACAATCCAGACGCGCCTCAACGGCAAGGTGATGCAGAAGGACTCGACGAGCATGTTGATCTTCGACGTGCCGTCGATGGTCAGCTTCGTGAGCAAATACGTCACTCTCGAACCGGGAGATCTCATTTACACGGGCACTCCGGGAAAAACGTCGCCGATGAAGAACGGCGATGTGTGCGAAGTCGAACTGGAAGGCGTCGGCATCTTGAAGAACCCCATCAAATCGGCCTGACGAGTGGCCACGGCCTATTTCGAACCCGGTGGATGGCTGGCCGTTCTGTGGCGTGTGCAGTGGCTCGCCGGTGTTATCCCGGTGTTGATTTTGGCTCCGCTACTCTACGCCGCGAGCCGTGAAGGGAAGTGGCCCCGCCGCAGGACTGCCTTCTATGCCGTGCTCATGACTGCGTGGGGGCTTCCGTTTCTCGCTGCGCAAGGGCTGGCCATGTGGGCTCTGCGGCAACAACCGCCCGCGCTTGTCGTCACAGCCGGCGGCATCTGGTGCGCGCCGTGGCGCGAAACGGTGCGATGGGAAGACGTCATCTCGCTTGACTCCTACGACGAGAAGGCCGGCAGAGGCTGGAGGACTCTGGGCGTCACGCTACGAACCAGTCAAACGAATGGCCCGCCGATCATACCTACTCCGTATCGCTCCGCCCTGCTCAGGTGGGGCATCCGGCTAGGCCACGGCAAGCTCTTCGGTCATGCTCTCAACGAGCTTCAATGCGGCACTCGCGGGATCAGTTTGGAGTCGCAAGCTGCGATTCGTTTGATCCAGGAGATTCACTTCAAGCTCGGGCCACGCGTCGACGCGAAGTTTCGCCCCCGCAATCGTTGTTGGGTCGACTGGTGCCTTAAGAACAAGGGACTCGACCATGTTTGTGTGGCGAACATGCAGTCGGACAGTTCAACCCAACCGTGTCCTGCGAGTGTAACCAACTAGCTGACCCGGACTGCAGTTACCGAACTGTCACTCACGGCTTCTGCGCTTCCATATAGGTCCGCAACACCGAGTTAATGCGTGTCTGATATCCCTTCTGCCGCCGGAGCCACGCGAGCAGGTCCGCATCCAACCGAATCGTGATCGTCTGCTTCGGTTGCGGTAGAACAACCCTCGCGTTCTTCCAAAAGTTCAGGTCCGTTGGATGAGCATCCGGGTCCGCTTTGACCGCTCTCCCAATCTGGCTGTCGCTCGCCGCGCGCACGCGGTTCCAATCCGTCACGCCAGTGTTACCTGATGCTTTCCGAGTAGGCTTCTCTTTCATGGCGTTCTGCCCTCCTCGCTGTCCGACACATCCGTGTAGATCACCGTAATCTCAAGTCCATTGACGACAGCGATCGCGTAAACTCTGATCTCTCCGTAGTCGAACCGGTCGTCCACCTTCTCCAATGTGGGGCCGTCGAAGATCCGGATCGCGTCCTCGAAATCGATCCCATGACGCGAAAGATTGGCACGATTTTTTCGCCGGTCCCAAACGAAATCCATATCATCATATTTACATTATGTATTTACAGGTTAGCGCGCGCAAGCACCCCTACCCTAGCCGTGCCTTGCGCGCATCGATCACTAACCAACACAGTCCGCCCAGGATATAGAGCACGCCCGTTGCGTAAAGCGGGAAGTCCCAGTTGCCGGTCTTTTGGAGCACGTAGCCGAGGACGACTGGGCTGAGCGCGCCGCCAACTTGACCGGCAGTGTTCATAACAGCGCCGACGAGTCCGGCCTTTGTGCCACCCATGTCGAGCGCGGTCGACCATGACGCGCCGAGCACGAAGCTGCCCATACCAGCCGCGATGGCGAGCAGCCAGATGGCGAGTGTCGGATTGGCGGCGTTGGTTCCGGCAAGCATCGCCGCCGCGGCGCCAAGCATCGACAGCGTGCCGACGATGCCGCGCCCCCATCGAGTTCCAAAGCGCTTCACTGCCCGGTCGCAAGCCTCGCCGCCGAGGATGTCAGCGAAGGCACACAGCAACAACGGCAGTCCCGAGGCCAGACCGAGGCTGAGTTTGGAGAAGCCGCGTGCCTTCTCGAGATAGGTCGGGCACCAGGTGATGAAGAAGTAGAAGCCGTAGCTCTGCGTGAAGTACATAAAACACAACAGAAGGAGATGGCCGTGCGAGAACATGCGCAGGAACTCGCCCCAGTGGAACGGTCCTTTCTTGGCGACGCTGCGCGAGGCAAGAATGTAGTCGCGCTCGGTCTCATTCACCTCCGGGTGTTCGGCTGGGTCGTCGCGGAACCAGCGGTACCATCCCAAACACCATACAAAGCCGATGGCGCCAAAGATGACGAAGACCGCTCGCCAATGGAAGTAGGCCATGAGGGCGCTGATGACCAGCGGTGTCACGGCGCCAGTGATGTGGGCGCCGGCGAAGAAGATGCCTTGCGCGCGGCCTCGCTCGTGGATTGGAAACCACATGGAGATGGTTTTGCCCGAGTTCGGAAATGCGCCTGCTTCGCCGACTCCGAATAGAAACCGAACTACGAGCAAGGAGGAGTAGTTAAAGGCCGCGGCTGTAGCGATGGTGAAAGCGCTCCACCAGGCAACGATGCGCGTCATGACGCGTCGAGTACCGATGCGGTCGCCCCAGTAACCGGTGGGCATTTCAAACAGGCCGTAGGCAACTGTGAACGCGCTGAAGACGACGCTCATCTGAACGGGCGAAAGACCCAAGTCGGCGGTGATGCTAGGCGCGAGAATCGCGATGCAGATGCGGTCGAGATAAGTGATACCGGCGAGGGCGACGCACCAGGCCAGGACTTTGTAGCGCGTGCGAGTGGGTTTCACTTCAGCCTCTCCAGGTGTTCGATGGCCTGCGCGATCATC
This sequence comes from Bryobacteraceae bacterium, assembly GCA_035650295.1. Taxonomy (GTDB): domain Bacteria; phylum Acidobacteriota; class Terriglobia; order Bryobacterales; family Bryobacteraceae; genus JAFLBB01. The sequence goes on from DASRHX010000434.1 coordinate 3,898, forward strand.
ACAGGGTCCATCTCATAGCCTGGCGGCCGCACGTGCGGTGAAGAAATGACGCCGCGTTCGAAGAGGAGCCGTTTGTGGAGAGCGATCGAAGTTTCGATAGTTTGCATTTCGAGGTTGAGGAGAGGGAGCAAGCGGTGAAATTCGGCAAGTCCGGCGGTGGGATCCGTTTGGAGCGCGCGGAAGGCGCGGAGGTCTTCATAGATGTGGCTCGAACCGGGCATGAGTCCGTGAGCGCCGCGCCGCAACGCGTCGTCCAGTTGCAGTCCGGCATAGCCGATGATGAACGTAAAAGAACCCGGCATGGCGGCCTTGAGCGCGGACACCATCGGGCCGGGCGGAATGTAGTCGATCTTGATCGATTGGAAGTGCGGGAACTCGGCATGCAGCGCACGCATCTCTTCAGGCGATAACCTCAGGCCTGTGAGCGAAGCGGAATATTGCAGCACGTGCGGCAATGGAACGGCCGCGAGGACGGCGCGGAGGTGAGCAAGAATGGCGCTGGACGAGGTGGCAACGGTGAAGGGGGGAAGCACCATCAGCGCGTCGGCGCCGAGATCCGCGAAGGCGCGCGCTTGATCGAGCGCCGGGCGCGTGGCTTGCGCGGTGACGTTCAGGATCAGCTTGGCGCGGCCCGCCGACGCGCGCCGGATCACTTCTGCCGAGGCAAGAATTTCGTCCGGCGTGAGCTTCCACCATTCGCTGACGAAGCCAGGATAGGCAAGGATGCCGACACCTGAGCGCAAGACCCAATTGGTCTGCTGCGCCAGCGACTCCAGATCGAGCGAGCCGTCGTCATGAAACGTGGATTGTAGAAGCGGAATGACGCCGCGGATGGGAAACATGAGGGCGAGTTATTCCACCAACGATGAGTAAACGAGAGCGGAGAATTTCTCGCGTAATTGAAGCCTGCTCGGCGTGAGCTGTACCATGAGGACGCCCACCAGCTCTTCCTTAGGATCGATCCAGAAGATTGTCCCTTGCGAGCCACTCCAATAGTAAGTGCCCTGGGAATATGGCAAGCCACTGGCGGCCGGGTCCGTGACGATTGCAAAGCCGAGGCCGAAGCGCGTGCCGGGCGTGCGGAAGCCGCCGATGTCACCGATGTGGTTTTGAGCAAGCCACGCCACCGTCTTGGGACCGAGCAGGCGCTGGCCATTAGCCGCACCGCCGCTCAGCAGCATTTGTGCGAAACGGAAATAGTCGGTCGCGGTGGAGTAGAGTCCGCTGGCGCCGCCGATGTAGGTCTTGGCCTTTGCCGCGGCGGCGGGCACGCGCGACAAAGATTCCGGATCGTCTTTGCCGTCTACGACGAGAATGGCACGGCGATTATTAGTGGAATCGGGAGGCCAGTAGTAGGTGTCGTTCATGTCGAGCGGCGAGAGGATGCGCTGCTTGATGAACTGATCGAGAGGTTGGCCGGACACCTGCTGCACAAGGTAGCCGAGCACGTCGTGCGAAGTGCCATAGAGCCACGTGGAGCCGGGTTGCGCCCGCAGGGGCATGCGCGCAAGCTCCTGCATGAAGGACTGCAATGTGGGGTGCTCGAAGATTTCGGCGCGGGAGCGTGTGGGGAAGACTCCTGACGTGTGCGAGAAGAGGTCGCGCACCTGAATGGGACGGATAGGTGGTGACAGGACTCCGGGCGCGGTTTCGACGCGAACGCTCTTGAACTCGGGCAAATGCGTGGAGATGGGCTCGTGCAACGTGATACGGCCTTCTTCGAGCAGCATGAGCGCGGCGGCTACGGTGATGGGCTTGGTCATCGAAGCGAGGTCGAAGAGTGCGTCCTTGGGCATGGGGTCAGTGACAGAGAATCCGCGTGTGCCGAATGCCTCGTGATGGACGATCTTGCCGCGGCGGGCGACGAGGGAGACAAAGCCGGCGGCCTGCTTGGAGGCGACCAGGCCACTGAGCCAGGTGTCGATGCGCTTAAGACGTTGTGCGGAGACACCGACAGATTCAGGCGCTGCGGTGGGGAGGCTGGCTGCGAGCGTGAGTGAGACGCAGCCGAGTGCGATGACGAGGACGCGGCGGATCATGAGTAGGACGAGTATATTTCACGCCGGGCCGATTTGGTGGCGGCCCGTTAGTGTCCGGTTGTGGCACGCGCGTCGTGATCGATGGGGGTGGTGGGGTCGATGAAGGGCCAGCAGAGCGTGCCTATGGCGTAGACGCCGGCCATGACGTAAAGAAACGTGTTCCAGTCGTTGCTCGTAGCCTGAAGGATGTATCCGCCGAGCGGTGGAGCGACGAAGCCGGCGAGGTTACCCATCATATTCATCGAGCCGGAAAGCGATCCTGCGTACTTGCCGCCGACGTCCATGCAGGTGCCCCAGGCTCCCGGCATGACGAGGTCGTTCGAGAAGCTGGCCATGCCCATGAAGATCATGGCGATCAGAGGATTGCCTGTGTTGATGCAGAGTACGAGGAAGCCGGCGGCCATGGCGAAACCGAGCGTGGCAAGCGCACGGCGGGCGCGGCCGGTGGAGCCGAGCATCCGCGCGACAGGGGCGGAAATAAGTCCGCAAAAGAGCGAGCCGAAGCCGCCGAACAGAAGCGGGAAGATGGCGTAGGAGGCGGCGGTGTTCTGATCGAGGCCACGGCCGTTAGGGTCCTGGAGGTACGTGGGAAGCCACGTGATGAAGAAGTACCAGGGGAAGCTGAGGCAGAAGTATTGGACCCAGAGCAGCCAAACGCTGCGTGAGGCGACGAGCTTGCCCCATGGGACATCGCCATGGCCGGAGGCGTTGGCGGAGGCCTCTTTGAGGAGCGCGAGCTCGCCCGCGTTGACGCTCTTGTGATCGGCGGGGTTGTCGCGGAACCACATGTAGAAGGGGACGGCCCATAGGATGCCGAGCAATCCGAAAAGGACGAAAGAGACGCGCCAGGAGACGAAGGAGAAGACGAGCGCAACAAGAGGGGGGGTGAAGGCGCCGCCCCAGCGGGCGAAGGTCCACATGAACCCTTGGGCGCGGACTCGTTCTTCATTGGGGAGCCAAGTGGTGAAGGCTTTGGTGAGGTTGGGGAAGCAGCCGGCTTCGCCAGCGCCGAAGAGGGCGCGCACGATGAGGATTTGCACGTAATTGGTAACCGCGCCGGTCAAAGCGGTGAAGAAGCTCCACCAGACCACAATGCGCATGAGGACCTTGCGCGGGCCCATTTTGTCTCCTAGCCAGCCGCCTGGGACCTCGAAGAGTGCGTAGGCAATGGCAAAAGTGGAGAACACCCAACCCATTTGGACCTTCGTGAGACCGAGATCACGCGAGATGTGGGGCGCGGCCATGGAGATGCAAACGCGGTCGATGTAGGCAAGGATGGCGAGCGCGATCGCAAAGATGATTACCCATTTGCGGGCGTTGGAGGCCGGCGCGACGTTTACGGAGGTACGGACAGTTTGGGAAGCCATGTGAAACGCCCTATTCAATCACACTTCCGCATAAGGTGGGGAGTATCGATTCGCCGCCGAGCCGCGAGAGGCATTCCAGACAACTGGCAAGGAGGCCGGCCTCACCAGCAGCGGGGAATCCGCAGCCCGGTGAGGATGAAGGCGAAGCCAAAGAGAAGGCCTCCCTTTTGGGCTTTCATGAAGGATCGTTCGTCTCTGGTATACTTAGCGCTCCGATTATCATTCGTTCGCAGGAACGGTGTTGTCGCCGCCACGGAGAGGCGGAACCGGTAAATCGTGCCGGGGAGGATCGAGGAACTATTGAAGATATTCTTAGTGAACCCAAGCGACGTTGCTTTTGGCACGGCGGTAATCACACCAAGATGGCTGTTCGTGCTGGCGGCGGCGACGCCTGGACACTATGGCGATCCGGTGATCGTAGATGAGACCTTAAACGCGATCGACGTTGAATCCATTAGGCCTGGCGACGTCGTGGGAATTGGCGTGCACACGGCGAACGTGCTGCGCGGGATGGAAGTGGGGCGGGCCGCCCGAGAGAAGGGCGCCTGGGTTGTGTACGGGGGAATTCACGCGACGCTGTATCCGGAAGAGATGCTGGAGATGGGCGGCGCGCACGCGGTGGTGAAGGGGGACGGTGACGATATATGGTCACGAGTGCTGGCCGATTGCGCCAAGGGTACGCCTGAAAAGGTATACGACGGCGGGCGCGTGGAAGGCGCGGGATTACGCGCGGCGCGATGGGATCTCATTCCCAAAGACAGCTACATGTGGGCATCAGTGCAGACCGTTCGCGGGTGTCCAAAGCACTGCTCATTCTGCTCCGTATGGCGTACTGATGGCCAAAAACCGCGGCAACGAACAAACGATCTGGTGATCCGCGAAATTGTCGAATTGCGGAGAATCGGCTACCGTTTTATCGCGCTGGCCGACGACAACTTCTATCCGGTGACGTTGACCGATATCCAACTCGCTGAACGGCAGAACAATCAGGCGCGGGTACATGAGTTGAAGTCGTTGCGGGCGGAGCGATTCGAGTTGATGCGGCGTATGGCCGAATTGCCGAAGGACATGATCTTTTTCACGCAGATCACGATGGAGGCGGCCGAGGATCTGGAGTTTCTGGATGCGATGCGCAACGCGCGGATCAAAGGCGCCTTGGTGGGCGTGGAGGCAGTGACCGAGGAAGGATTGAAGGCCGTGTTCAAGGACTTCAATCAGTCGGGCGACAACCTGGCGCTGCAGTTACAGACGTTCAAGAACCATGGCGTGCACGTGCTGGGCTCGTTTATCTTCGGGCTCCCGACGGACAGAGCCGGCACGTTCGATGCGACGGCGAAGCTGGCGCAGCAGGCCAAGGTGACGTTCGCGCAGTTCGTGATGATGACGCCGTTTCCGGGGACGGTCGATTTCCAGCGTTGGGAAAAAGAGGAGGGCGATACGGTCGCCAAGGTGGACGGCGTGCCGCTGACGCGGTATTGGCAGATTCCCGGATGGAAACGTCCGAAATTGTATATGCCGCATCCGACGATGAGTTCGGAAGAGATTCGCATGCGGACGCAGAAGGTGTGGGATGAGTTCTACAGCATCTCGAACATCTGGAAGCGGGCCGATTGCGTGAAGAGCGTCAAAGCGAAGCTGGCGTTCGTGTTGATTTCGAAATTGTACCGGCAGATGTATGCGAACACCGGCATCGCGGCCGATAGCGCGCGGCGGAAGAGTTCGAACCGCTGGGCGCGATGGATTGCCAAGCCGTGCCGCAAGCTTTTCACGGCGGCGCCGATGCCGGATTTGAAGGTGCCGGGTGGGGAGCCGGTGGTGCTGCCTGTGCTGCAAGTGCTGGGGCAGTAAGATGGGTTGAGCGTCGACAAACGCCATCAGTCGAGTTGAAGGTCGTTGACGATTCGGGCGTCTGGTGTGATTTTTTCGAGCGGCACACCAGTCTGATCGTGGATTAGGCGGCGGAGCGATTCCCAAGTATCTTGTTGCTCGTATAGCAAAGGAAAAAGGGGCAGTCCGAATGGGCCGCCCCTTTTGACTGGTCGGACGCGGGTTAGAACTAATTAGACGCTAGCTCTCCAGGTTGTAGCCTTCTTCGCCGTGCTGGCTGAAGTCCAAGCCTGCAACCTCGTCGGCTTCACTGACGCGGACTCCAACGGTCATGTCAACGATCTTGAGGATGACAATTGTGCCCACGATTCCCAATCCCCAGGCGATTGCGGAAGCAATGAGCTGATTGACGACTTGGCCGCCATTCCCATCTGCCAAGCCCATAGGCGCTCCGGAACGAAGGTCGTTGATCTCCTTTGTAGCAAAGACACCGGTCAAGATCGCACCGACGGTTCCACCGATTCC
>DASRHX010000435.1:0-7364 GCA_035650295.1 Bryobacteraceae bacterium
CTCCCTCGTCGAAGAGCTGGCCTCGCTCAAAATCCGCCTCAAACGCTGCGTCCGCATCGAGACCGGTTTCCTCGACATCGGCATCCCCGATTTCTCCCAATCCGACGCCCACGAATCCATCAACACCGCCCTCGCCCTCTCGTTCGCCGGCCGCGAGGACGCCTTCACCAAGCTCTCCCGCTACGAAGCCGGCCTCTCGCGCGCCTACGACCGCACCCTCAAGCAGCTCCTCGCCGTGCGCAAACAGCGCCTCGCTCCCAATCCCTTTTTTGACGAAACAAAGCCAATCCTCGTTGAAAACAAACAACCACCGCCCGCCAACGAAGCCATCGAAGCCACTGAAACTTCCGAACCTCCAGGACCTCCCGAACCCGATCTCCGCAAGGACTTCGACCCACCCCCAGTCGACCCCTGCGAAGCCGCCAACCGCCGCCACGGCCGCTTCACCCCCTTTCCCGAGCAATCCCCTCACACCTTCGAGCTCCTTTGGATCCCGGAATTGATCAAAAAGGACGAGCCGTCGTCGTAAACCTCCATCCATCGGCGGCGAATGCCTCTCTCGGCAAAAAAACCGAACCACCAGTGAAAGTCTTCCGCCACTCGTGTCATTCCTTCGGCGACGGGCACACAGCCCCCAGGTAATAGGAGAATCCCAATGGCACTGGAAAAAGCATTCGCCATCGCCGCTCTCACCGTATTCGGTGTCGCCCTCGCCACCCGCCCTGTTGCGACCACCGCCCTCGCCGCCGAGGCCAGCTCCGGCTCGCTCGACGCAATCGATCCCAAAGGTACAGCCATCGGCCGATGCCCGCTGAAACACACCGCCGTGCAAGTCGATATCAGCGGACCCATCGCCCGCGTCAATGTCACCCAGGAATTCGAAAACCCCTACCGCACCGCCATCGAGGCCGTCTACACCTTCCCTCTCTCGCAACGCGCCGCGGTCGACGACATGACCATGCGCATCGGCGACCGCACCGTGAAAGGCAAAATCAAACCCAAAGACGAAGCCCGCAAAATCTACGAGGACGCTCGCAATCGCGGCCAGCTTGCCGGCCTCCTCGATCAGGAGCGCCCCAATATCTTCACCCAGGCCGTCGCTAACATTCCCCCCGGCGCAAAAGTGAAAATCGAAATCAGCTACGTCGAATCGCTCTTCTATGAGGAGGGCAGCTATGCCTTCAGCTTCCCAATGGTCGTCGGTCCGCGTTACATCCCCGGCAATGCCACCGGTCATTCGGGAGGTGGCTGGGCGCCGGATACGGATCGCGTTCCCGACGCTTCCAAGATCACTCCCCCCGTGGCCCCCAAAGGCATCCGCGCCGGCCACGACATCTCCCTCGCCGTGAAGCTCGACGCCGGTGTTCCCGTTGAATCCCTCACTTCGACTTCGCACGTCGTCGACATCGTGCGCAAAGACCCCCACCGCGCCGAGCTTCGCCTGCGCGATCAGAACGAGATCCCCAACAAAGATTTCCGTATGTCGTGGGATGTCTCCGGACGCAAGGTCGCCGACGCTCTCCTCACTCACCGCGATGCCCGCGGCGGCTTCTTCACCTTCCTGCTCCAGCCGCCCGACCGCCCCGCCGAAAGCGAAATTACGCCCAAGGAAATCGTTTTCGTCCTGGACACCTCCGGCTCCATGTCCGGCTTCCCCATCGAGAAGGCGAAAGAGGTGATCAAGCTCGCCATGGACGGCCTCCACGAGCGCGACACGTTCAACCTCATCACTTTCGCCGGTGACACGCACATCCTCTTCCCGCAACCGGTGCCCGCCACCGCGGCCAATGTGCAAGCCGCCCAGCGCTTCCTGCTCTCGCGCTCCGGCGGCGGCGGAACGGAGATGATGAAGGCCATCCGCGCCGCGCTCGATCCTTCCGACAGCCAGGAACATCTGCGCATCGTCTGCTTCCTCACCGACGGCTACGTCGGCGACGACATGACCATCATCGGTGAAGTGAAGCGCCACCCCAACGCCCGCGTCTTCAGTTTCGGCATCGGCAGTTCCGTCAACCGCTTCTTGCTCGACAAGATGGCCGAAGAGGCCCGCGGTGAAGTCGAATACGTTTCGCTCAGCGACGACGGCTCGGCCGCCGCCAAGCGATTCCACCAACGCGTTCGCACTCCGCTGCTCACCGACCTCGAACTCGACTGGGGCGGCATGTCGGTCAGTGAAGTCTACCCCAAGCGCCTGCCCGATCTCTTCACCGCCAAGCCGCTCGTGATCAAAGGCCGCTACGACGCTCCCGGCAACGGAACCATGCGGCTGCGCGGCAAGCTCGCCGGTCGCCCATGGTCGCGCGAGATCCGTGTCAACCTCCCGGCCGTCCAACCCGAGCACGACGTCATGGCCACCCTCTGGGCGCGCGCCAAAGTTGACGACCTCATGAGCCAGGACTGGCAGGGCATGCAGCACAACAGTCCCAAGCCCGAGATCAAGGAAGCCATCACCAAACTCGGCCTCGACTTCCGCATGATGACCCAATTCACCAGCTTCGTTGCCGTCGAAGAAAAGGTCGTCACCGAAGGCGGACGCCCAATGCGCATCGACGTGCCTGTCGAAATGCCCAGCGGTGTCAGCCACGAAGGCGTCTTCGGCGAACGCGACGAACTGAAGAAGAGCGTCGGGTACCGAGTTATGTCGCAACCCCTCAGCGCATCGAACACCGGCGTCGTCGGAGGGGCCTTCGGCCGCGTCCGCCAAGCCCAGCAAGTCGCGGTCGCGCCGCCTCCGCCGCCCATGTCCATCCCCGCTCCCAAAATGGAAGATCGCCGCGAACTGTCCAAGGACAAGGAACGCTCCGATGCCATCGCCAAACTCGATCCCGCCCTCGCCGCGAAAACCGGCAGCGTGCGTGTCAAAGTCTGGCTCTCCGACGCTTCCGCCGCTGTCCTTCAACAATTGAAGGCTGCCGGCCTGAACGTCGTCGCTCAACCCAACGGCGCCAAGCTTGTCTTCGGAACCATCGACGCCTCCAAGCTCGAAGCCCTCGCCAAGGTAACCGCCGTGACGTACGTCTCCTTCGACCTCGGCCAACCATGAGCCACGATATGATCTCGTCATGAGATCCGCCCAGACCTTCAGTCGAAGAGCACTCCTTGCGGGCGCGGCCGTTCAGGCTGCGCCCGCTTTGCCTGCCGTCGAGCGTCCCAACATTCTCTTCGTTATGACGGACCAGCAGTCGCACAACGCCTGGTCCGGGGCGGGGAACCCGTACCTGCGCACGCCGGCAATGGATTCCCTCGCTGCGCGCGGCACGTTTTTTGCCGAAACATATTGCACCTATCCTGTTTGTTCCCCCTCGCGCTCGAGCATCTTCACTTCGCGCATGCCACATGAGACGGGCGTGGAAGAGAACAACAAACCGATACGTGCGGGGATTCCAACGATGGGGGAGGTGTTCTCGGCGGCCGGCTACAAGACGGTGTACGCGGGGAAGTGGCACCTGCCGAAGCCTTTTGACGGCATGACGGGATTCGAGAAGCTGGTCGGTGGCAGCAACTATGGAAAAGATATGGACGAACCCGTCGCGCACGAGTGCTCCAAATGGCTGCGGGCAAAGCCGGTCGAGCCGTTTCTAATGGTCGCTTCGTTTATGAACCCGCACGACATCTGCGAATGGATCCGCCAGCATCGGGGCGCGCGGGCGCACGCGAATCCGCGCCGGTTTCCTCCCGCTCCCTGCAATATGGGTATCGATCCGGCCGAACCCGAGAGCATGCAGTTCCATCGCACAAAGGCCTACGATCAAATGTCGCAGGGCCTCGGCATCGCCTCCGAGTGGCTGCGAAATGATTTCCGGGAATATTTGCACGACTATTTCCGGCTGATCGAAGACGCCGATCACCACATCGGGACCGTACTGACCGCTTTGCGCGATTCAGGATTGGAGCGCCGGACGCTCGTCTGTTTCACATCCGATCACGGCGAAGGAATGGGCGCGCACCGGTGGGTTCAAAAAGCTTCATTCTATGAGGAGAGCACACACGTACCCCTCATCCTCGCTGGCCCCGGCATCCCACAAGGCGCCTCCACGCAGCTCACTTCGCTGCTCGACATCATGCCGACCTTCTGCGACTACGCAGGCATCTCGCCTCCTCCGGACATGCGTGGCGCTAGCCTGCGCATGCCGGCAGCGCGGGAATATCTCGTGAGCGAGCTGCGCTACCAGGACTCCTCGCGCGACGGCCGCATGGTGCGGAGCAGCCGGTACAAGTACGTCGCGTTTCGCGAGGGAGCGCGCGCCGAGCAGTTGTTCGATCTCGATACGGACCCGGGCGAAGTCGTCAACCTGGTACCCCGCCAAAGCGCGCGTCCGATTCTCGATCGGCATCGGACTATGCTGGCCTCGTGGATGCGGTCAACCGGTGACGAATTCCGGACGGCATGACGCTTCCAAAACATTTCCACCCAATCTTGTTTCGGCCTATGTTCGCCTTTTTCCCTTGCAAATTTACTTTTTCTTCGCCAGAATGTAAGGCAAGCCCTCTGGAAGAAAAGGAGAACCATGGCACTGACTCCCCGCCAAAAGGAAGTCTTGGACTTCATCGCCGAATTCGTCAACCAAAACGGATACTGCCCGAGCTATGAAGAAATCGCCCGTGGCCTTGGCCTGGCCTCGCTGGCGACGGTGCATAAGCACATCTCCGCACTCGAAGCGCGTGGGTATCTCATCCGCACCTTTAACCAAAGCCGCTCGCTTGAACTCTCACAAAAGTACTTCAACGAGCGTCCCGGCAGCCGCGGTTCGTCCGCTTCCTTGGAAGTGCCGCTGGCAGGCCGTATCGCTGCCGGCACTCCGGTGGAAACCTTCGAGGGCAGCGAGACCCTCAACTTCGCCGATTTCGTCGGCGCCGGCGACACCTTCGCACTCCAGGTGCGCGGTGAATCGATGATCGACGACCACATTTGCGAGGGCGACTATGTCCTGGTGGAAAAGTCGAACCAGGCGCGCAATGGCGAGATCGTCGTTGCTTTGGTTGGTGGCATGGAAACCACGCTCAAGCGCTTCTACAGCGAGGCTGAGGGCATGGTGCGTTTGCAGCCGGCCAACTCCACCATGTCGCCCATCATGCGCCATGCTTCCGATGTGCAGGTGCAGGGCCGCGTGCTGGCCGTTCTTCGCAAGTACAACTAAGCGCGCCCGGCGCGCCTCAGGAATCGATCCGCGGCGCGGTATCCCCGATACTGCGCCTCTTCAAACAGCGATAGCCCGCTCACATCCGAGTGAGCGTACAACAACGAACCCTCCTGCGCCGCCAGTGCCTTTCGCCCGGCCGACGCGAGGAATCCCGGCGATGGCCTCGGCATGGCGTGGCCAAACCGCATGATGTCGAGCCGGGACACGCAAGCGCGAATGTCCGGGTGAGCCCGCTGCAGATCGTTCAGAATCAGTTCCCGCCACTCCTTCCACGGTCTCTCAATCAACGTGCGCCGCACCGCGCGCGGATCGCCATCGGCAAGAGCCCAATAGTAGGTCCAGACATAACGGTGCTGGCGTGTGCGCAAGCTCTGATGTGTCGCGTTCACATACCCCAGCGCCTTCGAACCATACAGGACGTTGTCCCAGCACAACGTAAACCCGCGCTCCTCCGGCAACCGGTCCAGCGTCAGGTTTGCCACCAGCCACGGTGAATACACAAGCGGCGCCGCCTTTGGGCCGTCCTCAATCAAGTACGGTGCGAGAAACGACGGCGCGGCAAAGATCACGGCATCGCAGTCATAGCGCGCTTCAGCCGTCCACACACGCCGTCCGCTTCCTCTACGCTCAATCCGGTTCACCATCTGGCCCGTGCGCACGTGCGGCCTCACCCGCTCCATCAGCTTTCGCACCAACCAGGCGTTCCCTTCCGGCCATGTCAGCGGACCCTTCTCCTCCGGCTCACGCGCCGCGAAATAGTGAATGCCCGCCCACGCCGAGGTATCGGCGGCACGCGCGCCGTAATCGTCACGCGTCGCGTAATCGGCATACCAGTGCAGGTACTCCGAATCGAACTTCTGCTCGCGCATCCACTGCAGAAAGGAGATGCGGTCCAGTGCTGAATTTGCCGGCGCGCCGCGTTCCATTGGAATCGTGTACTGTCCGCTTGCCTTCGCTTCGGCGATCAATCGCTGGAAGCGCTGGAACTGCTCATGATCACGCTTGTTCGAACCAATGTCGGGCTCGATTGACTCCTGCCAGCGGCCATGCAGAAACAGCCGCTCCTGCGGTGAGTGGCACAAGTGCATCTCGTCCCAACGGCCATCGCGCAACAGGCCGAACTCTTCGCACATCTCGCGCACCCACGTCGCATGTGGCCCTGGAACTGGCAGGTAGTGCGCCGCCCATGGGTAGGACGAAACCTCGTTTTCACCATGGCGGGCGTTGCCTCCCGCCGCATCCTCCATCTCGAGCAGCACGAAGTCACGGAACCCGTGCGTCAGCAAACGGTACGCCGCGCACAAGCCGGCGCAGCCGCCGCCCACAATCACCAACGGCACGCGCAGTTCCTGTTTTGGGGCAGGGAACTGCGCATGGTCGCGAATTCGATGCCCCATCTCCGCCGTACGGTCGGCGAACGACCCTTGAATCGCTGTCTCGGCTTTGGAAACCAGTCCAGTGAGCGCTGTCGCAAATCCGCGCCGCGAAATCGCACTCACGCCCGCGGGCTCCGCTCAAGCGCCGTCACCAGGTCCAGCAGTCTGTGCGCCGATTGCTGTCGCGCCCCGTAGCGCAGCTCCTGGTAAATTTCCGTCGCTTCATTCACCAGCGCCGCGTGCGGCGAGCGGTGGAGCGTTCGTGCAAACTCGCGCGGCGTTAACCAAGCCGGCTTCTCATTCCCGTGCTGTCGGAGCGCATCGAGCATTCGCTGATAGAGCAGGGTTGCGTCCGAGGCGCCCGCCGTGCGCGCGCGCAACAAACCATCGTGTCTACGCCGCAGCCATAGACTCCAGAATCTCGGCGCGAACCACCAGATCAACCACGCCGCGGCAAGGCTCAATACCAGCATCGCGGCCATCCGCCGATCGATGGCGCTCGCGACACTGCTCCACAAGTGCTGGGCGTACTGTCCCGGGCTCTGTCCCGTCCAAGCCGGCAACTGCAGGTTTTGCCCGATCCGGTCGGCGATCAGGATCTGCCGCTCCAGGTCATAGCTCATCACCCAGTCCTGCCAGAACACCTCGAGCGCGTCGAGAAACATCGCCGCGGTGTGCCAGATGGCGGTAGATTCCGATGACGGCCCAGATGGAGTGGGATCGAACGTCACCCAGCCCCGCCCATCGATCCAGGCTTCCACCCACGAGTGCGCGTCGGAGGCGCGGATCAGATACCAATTGGAGATTGGGTTATAGGTGCCACTTTGAAAGCCTGTAGCCACGCGCG
>DASRHX010000436.1:0-18132 GCA_035650295.1 Bryobacteraceae bacterium
CGCGGCGCGATGCCAGCCGAGCAGCAATCCCGCCAGTGTCGACTTCCCTGCGCCCGATGGACCAACAACGGCAGTGTGACTGCCGGGTTCGAGGTGCAGATTCACGTTTTCCAGAATCGTGTGACCGGCAGCCCGTACGGTCACGCATTCAAACGTCACTTCGACTCCGCGTCCCAACGCTGGAGGAGAAGTTGCGTTCGGCGCTGCCTCCTCCGGCGCGCCGAGCGGCTCCATCAGACGAAGCATCAAATTGCGCTGGGCGGGACACTGCCAGGCCGCTGCGGCTATCTCTTGCCCGAGACGAGGAAGATTCAGCGTCCAATAAACCAACAGCAGCAGACCCGAGGCCTCGCCGCCCCGCGCGAGCACGCTCAACACCACCCACGCTCCCAGCGCGAGGGAAACAACAAGCTGGACCCCTTCCAGATTCGCGACCAGGTACCTTAGGCCAAGCCCGGCGCGCGCCCACTCTCGCAGCAGTGATTCCTGCTGGCGGCGTATAGCGCGGTCTGCCCCATGTGCGCGGATCGCTGTCAGTCCGAGCAGTGCGTCGAGATAAAAGCGCGAGAGCGCGCCGCCGTGACTGCGAAATCGAAGGTCGCGCTCGGCGAGCGCCGCCTGAGCGGAAAGTGGAATCGCCGCCGATAGCGCGGCAGCGAGCCCTGCCGTCAACGCACTCCCCGGAAACAACCACGCAATTCCTGCCACGGTGAAGATCATCTCGAACGAGGGACGCAGCAGGCGCGCCGCCAGATCGGGCGCCTGCCGCACTTGGTGCGCTGAGTGACTGCGCTCCGCCATATCCGAAATAAGACGGCTCTGAAAGTAACGATCTCCCAACCTCGGGATTTTGTGTAGAAACGCGAGACGCAGGCGGCATTCGAGTTTACGGCCCAGACGCAATACCCCGGAGACTAGCGGTAGATCGAGCAGCACCATCGCCAACAGGAAGGCGAGAATCCCGCCGAACGCCCATATGCGTTGCCCGCTCACACTCAAGCTCCGGCCAATGTCCAGAACACCACGGAACAACAGCGCTTCCACCACCACACTTCCCGCTGCGAGAGCCAGTGCGGCGACGAGCATTACCGGAGCCGCCACACCATCCGTGCACGCCAGACGCAGCAGATCGAGACCAGGGCAACTCGCCTTCTCCCCGAGTGCGGCGGACAGCTCCGGCGAAAGGTCCTCGGCCGCGGGCCTGGTTCCGCGCGCCTGCAGAAGCACGGCGCCAGTCATTAACACCTGGTCCGGCGACGAAGGATCCTGCCGGGCGGACCAATAATTCTCCGGGATGGCCGTGTGCTCGGCAGCCAAGCCTTCGACGAGCGATCCGCGCGCGATTGCTCCGCTTCGCACGAGGGCGGCGGTCATGCGAGTGGCTGCGTCCAGTGCGGCAAGCGAGCGCCACTCCGCATCGGCCATGGCCTTCTCGACCAGCGCGTCCGCGGATACGCCGATAGACCGCAACCGGCGACGAAGCGGACGCAGGAACGCCTCTGTCCCAGCCCACTCGCGCCACGCCGCAGCAGGCACAGCCTGCGTATGACGATATACATTGGAAAGCAGCCGCTCGGGGGCGATCCAGCGACGCCCGATGGCCGGGTCCATCACCTGCACCCAGCGCCCGTGCCTGCGCCAGACCACCACGAAGTGCGTCACGCCGCCGGGCGTGCGGACCACCACCATGGCAGGCAACGCGGCCGCTTCGTCCAGCAGCAGATGATCCACCGGGACCATCATCTGCTCGGCATCCAGACCAAGCTGCACGGCGGCCTCCTCGATCCGGTCGATCGACGTGCCGTCTATGTCTGTCTGGCAGGCCTCGCGTAAGCGGCCGTAACTTGCACGGATCCCGAATCCTTCGAGCAACGTTTTAAGCGACGCCGGACCGCAGTCCATGGCCGAGGTCTGTACCGTCTCGGGAACGAGCCAGCGCTGTTTCATTGGAACGTTTCGCGCGGCGAGGCCAGCATCCGCCCGGCGCTGCGCAGCAGCAGCTCCGCCGGCGTCACCCGCTCCACCTCCACCTCAACGCTTCCAGGCAACCCATGCTGCAAGGGAATCGCACCCGGCGCCGGACCAGCCACTGCCAGTTCCACACGGACGCTGTTGTCGCGCACTTCGCCCGCCACACGCGTAACCGTCGCGTGCACGCTGCCGTACTGCATCCAGGGAAAGCCTTGCAGACGCAGCCGCGCAGCCTGCCCCGATCGCACTCTCCCCAGCGCCGCCGGAGGCGGGAACTGCGCGATCACTGCCAGTTTGCCATCCGGTACGATCGCGCCCAGCTTTTCGCCTTCGCGCACCACTGCTCCGGCCCGCAGCGCCGCGGCCTCGGCCAGCTTTCCGCTCATCGGCGCGCGGATCAGCCGCCGTTCGATTTCATACTCCAGCCGCGCGATTGAAGCTTGAATTGTGGGCATCTCCGCTTCGATGCGGGTGATCTCCGCGGTGAGACTCTTCAACCGCGCCGCGCGATCACTTTGCCGCATGCGCTGCTCGTCTTCGAGACGCCGCACGGCGGCCTGCTGCATATCCACGGCCGCCCGTAGCTTCAGCGCCTCCGACTGACCGCGCGCGTACTCGCGCTCGGCGATCAGTCCGTTGGCGCGAAGCTGCTGTAGCCGCTTCGCGTCGTCCTCGGAAAAGCGGGCAGGCGCGTCGGCCTGACGTACACTGGCCAGCGCCTCCAATGCGGCGGACCGCCCGGCGGTCTGCTCTTCCAGTCTCGCCTGCTGTTCGGCGTCGGCCTGATCGCGCAATGCCGCCAGATGCGGACCCAGCGACGCGAGGCGGGCCCGTAATTCGCCGATCTGTCGCTGTTCCGGCTCGGCGTCCAGCTCCACCAGGATGTCACCGGCCCGCACTTCGCGCGCGATCACCAGACGTGCTGCCACTACCCGGCCGGTCAAGGGCGATTGCACCGGGGCCACAGCGCGGTCTACCTCGACTCTAGCGGTCGAGGTGACTTCGTATAAGCTGATCTTCACCAACCCGCACCAGGCGCCCCAGGCGCCGGCCAATAGCGCCGCCGTCACGATTCCCGCCGCCGGACGGCCGAAGCCGTCGGCGTTGAGCGACCGAAGAGTTCTTGAGAATGCGGTGGACATCGCTTCGTTTCCTTTTGTGATTCGATTTCGGGCGTCCGTAGTCAGCGCGAATTGGTTGGACGAGCAGACTCGAGGTCCGCTCGCCGTTGCGTCTTTGCTGGCGCCTCGTGCACCGCTCCTCTCTAGAGTACTGGGGAGGATTTGCTGACCTTGCTAGTGAAGCTAAAACCGGCCTTTACCGCCGTGCGCACACGCAAGCTGACCGGCTCGGGCCGCACGTTCTTTGCCTCGCTCACCATCGTCTGATTGTCGTTCGAGTTAGCTCCCGTCACGTTCGTCTTCGTTGTCATCTTTGTCATTTGTGTTCTCCTGTTTTGGATTCGGGGCCTCCTTTTCAAGGGCCCTCAATTCTAAAAGCGTGATACCGCCGGAAAATTCGCACGATGGTGAAGGATTTCAAAGCCGCGTTGGCGCCGCGAGCTGAAACGCCCGAAAAGCACGCCGATCGCAACCTAAGCGGGAGGCTCGAAGCCATCCAAGCGCACAAGGTTGTATGCGACGAGGGTGTGCAGGACGCGCCCGAACTCGGACGCGCCATCCTCACCGGGCAGCGCTCCGCTGGATCGCGCCGAGTCCAGTAGCTCCGCCACCGTACGCTTGCCGTCGCAGGACGAGACCATGGCGACGATCCAGGGTTCGACAGTAAGCTCGACCTCGAACGGAACTTGCGTCTCGAGGGTGTAGGATTCGGGCGTCAGCTTGCCGTCGCGAATGGCGTGTCGCACGTCGAGGCGACAGCCGGAAGCGACCGTAGGGCGGCTTCCGAAAAGCAACTCGCCGTGTGTGGGATCGGTGGATTGCGTCTCCCAGTCCAGCAGCCATTCCACCTGGGGGAAGGCTTGTGCGCGGGCCGAAGCTGCGAACGATGTGAAACACGAGGCGGGGCTCGGCGGCCCGCTGCACAATGAGATGGCATTGAAGAACTTCCAACGCTCGAAGCTTTTTGTAGAACTCGATCCATTCGTCGAGCTTCCAGGAGTGCTCGTTCTCAGCGAGGATCTGGTCTATGGCGTATTCTCTCGGCTCCATGCGCTGGCGGATGAATAGCGCGATGTCGCATTCCTCGGCCGACTTTCCCAGGTAGCGGCGGATGCGTGCGTCCAAGTCGTCGCCTTCGCGATTGGCGCCCATCATCTGCATGTAGAGCCGGCCTCCGGGGTTGAGGTGGGCCGGCGCGCCCTGGAGGACGCGGCGCATGATCTGCTCGCCATCCTCGCCACCCGCCGAGAATACGTGCCCGCGCTTGAGCGGCGGCTCGAAGGGCGGGTTGCAGGCGATGCGATCGAACTTGAGCTCTTCAACCGGAGCGAACAGGTCGCCCTGGAGAACGGTCATGTTAGAAACAAGGTTGAGCCGGCGGTTGAACTCGGCGTAGCCGGCCGCGCGGCTGGTGATATCGGTTGCCCACACGTAGCCGGCCGCGCGCGAGTCGCATAACGCTCCCAGGCCGGACCCTGCGCCGGTCTCGAGGAAGGTGCCGCAGGGCGTGTCCGGCAAGGACTCGATATGTTCGCGGCAGATGTCCTCCGCGCCGCTCATGACGTAGGTCCAAGCCACGATAGCCGGGCATGCCTTCGAGGAAAATGCCGCGGTCGGCGGCGACGAAGAAGTCGAGTGCGGGATAGACTACGGCGGGGCAGAGGAAGCGCGATGGATCATCCGGCATGGGAGTTAGCAGTCCGAGATCGCGCAGCGCATCCTGAACGCGCGGTGCGACTTGCCTGTCCAACTCTTCGGTGGTTTCCGCCAAGCCGCCCATGAACAGTTCCAGGACCCTGGTAGTAGCCGCTTTCCTGTAAGAATGAGTGCACGAGACGGAACGATTCTTCCGAACCGGTCCTCAAAGGGAAGTCACTTGCCATTCCGACTTCCAGGTGTCGGTCCACCGCCGTGCGCACACGAAGTTCGCTCGCCACCGTCTCGTTGTGGTTGGAGATGGCGCCGCCGGCCTTCGCAGTAGGCTTCGTCGTCATTGTGTTTTCCTCCTCGTTTTGGTCTCGGGCATATGTTTCAGGAGGCTCAATTTCAACAGTGGGACACGGCCGAGAAATTTTCGCGATTCGGCGGCGAAACCAGCGCGATTTACTCCGGCGGACAAACGCGAGGTCTGCCCGCCGTCGTGCCCTCGACGCTGCCTGGTGCACGGCTGCCTGCTTATTTGACTGAATCAATCAATTGCTGGCTACGGTTAATAACGCTGCCGTGATCAGCTCGTGAAGTGAAAATCCTGCATCGTAACCTTGCCGGCCTTCACCGCCGTGCGCACGTGCAGGCCGCTTGCCTTCTTTTCGTTGTCCTTCATCTTCGTGCTGCTAGGCACACTGGTCTTGATTGTCATTGCTTTTTCTCCTTAGTTTTGATTTCGGGCGTCCGCTTTGGGCGCCCTTACTTCTAATAGCGCGATTCGTTCCCGAAATTTGCGGATTTAAGTTGGGGCTTCCAGGTCCTTGCTCCATCGTGCCTTCGGCGGTGCAAGCCGCCTGCGGTGAAAGACCGCGGTCCTTACTGCAGAAGGGTGATATTCGGGTGCTGCGCTCAGGCGTTGAAAGATTTCGAGCCCTTGCGAAGGATTCTCATCTTTCCCGCTTATTCAAGTGAGGGTCCGCCGCCGAAGGACGGTTCGTAGCCGCCACTGGAAGGACGCCTTGGCGTGCGCCGGCAACAGCTCTGAATGCGAAGCTGGGCGCGCAAAACCCGCGATGGATCTCAAAATCGAAGGAGAAGATTGACATGAAAAGGATCGCTGCATTTGCTTACGGTGTCGTGTGCTACGGCGTGTTCTTTGCGACGTTGTTGTACGCGATTGGATTTCTGGGGAATTTCGGCGTGCCGAAATCGATTGATTCGGGTCCAGAGGGCTCGATACTTATGGCGTTGACGATTGACGGCGCTCTGCTTGCTATTTTTGCGCTGCAACACAGCATCATGGCGCGACCCTGGTTCAAACGGGCATGGACGCGCCTCGTGCCGGAGCCGGTCGAGCGCAGTACCTATGTTCTATTTTCCAGTCTGGCGCTCCTGTTGATGTTTTGGCAGTGGCGTCCGATTGGTGGCGTGGTCTGGAGCATTAACAGCGGAATTGCCGAGACCGTCATTCTCGGATTCTATGTGGTCGGACTACTCATTGTTCTCCTCAGCACGTTCCTGATCAATCATTTTGACTTGTTCGGATTGCGCCAAGTCTATCTCTATATGATGGGCCGCAGGTATACCCACCTGGAGTTTCGCACACCATTCTTCTATCGCTACGTGCGTCATCCGCTATATGTCGGTTGGCTGCTGACGTTTTGGTCCGCGCCGGTGATGACCGTGGCCCACCTGTTCTTCGCCGCCATGACAACCGCGTATATCCTAGCGGCGATTCAGTTCGAAGAAGCCGACCTGATAAGCCTGCACGGAGAGAAATACCGGCACTATCGGAAGGACGTGCCGATGATCATCCCGGCCTTGGCGCCGAAGGTGGCACCGGGCCAGGAAACCGTGTCCAAGAACGTCGCGGCAGTGAACTGATGAGATGCGCCGCGAAGCGAAAAAGGCCCCGCGGCGTTCACAAATCCCCGTGCGGCTGCGGGCAAGCCGCATCGCAAGTCTTCGCATTAAGGTGTGCGCAATAAATAGCGAAATGGTAGTCTGATCCCGTGGGTATCCCGGCGCCGGAGCTGTTTCGGAAGTTGCGCGCGGGAGACCCTTCTGCGCTGAACGAACTCACGCCAGCGTTGTACGCGGAGATGCATCGAATTGCTTCCCGGCATTTACGCGGGGAACGTTCCAATCACACACTTCAGGCGACCGCGCTGGTCCACGAGGCTTATCTGAAGATCTTCGGTCGCCCGGCCGGAGAGTTCACGGATCAAGTTCATTTTCTGGCTGTAGCGTCCCGAGTGATGCGGCAAGTTTTAGTGGATTACGCGAGGGCCCGGGGATCACAAAAACGGGCGGGCCAGGACAGGAATCCGGTCTGGACGACTAACATCGAGGTGCAGGGCGAGAAGGGTGTTGAGCTAGTCGAGCTAATCGAATTGGACAGCGCTATCAGTGCTCTAGCGGCCGAAGACGAATCGCTGGCGCGCTTGATCGAAATGCGATACTTCGGGGGCATGACCGCCGAGGAGACAGCCGAGGCGCTAGGCTTGTCCGTTCATGTTGTCCGCCACAATCTACGCTTTGCCCAGGCATGGTTGCGGCGAAAAATGACTGGATAGGAAATTTCTCCCTGAATCATCCGGGATGGTGATCCTTTTTGTTTCCCAGTTTCGCTTCCTATTGTGTGGTTGGGCGGCGAGAAGGCCACGACAAACAAATCCGCCTCCACCAGGGAGGTCGAGGCGTGAACTGCGAAATCCAAAGGCTCTTCGATCTTGCGGCGCAACTCCCATCGGACGAGCGACCCGCCTTTCTGGTGCAGAGCTGCCAAGACTCGCTAGTGCGGTTCGAGGTGGAATCTCTGCTTCAATACGCGACCGGTGAGGAATCACACTTCGGCGCCATGGTCAGAGACGTCGCTTTGGCCGTGCGCGCCGACGGCGAACTTTCGCCCGGCGATCAGATCGGCGCTTATCGAATCGTGTCCGAGATCGGCCGTGGTGGCATGGGAACGGTGTATCTGGCGGATCGCGCTGACGGCGCGTTTTATCAGCAGGTCGCCGTAAAAGTGGTCCAGTCAGAAAATACGGAATTTCTCCTGGAACGCTTCTGGCAGGAGCGCCGGATTCTCGCGCTTCTCAACCACCCAAATATTGCCCGTATTCTCGATGGTGGCCAGACCCCGGACGGACTGCCATGGTTCGTTATGGAGTACGTGAACGGCCAGACCATCGACCGGTTCGCTGATAAACAGAATCTGACAATCAACGGAAGACTTGAGCTCTTCCTGAAGGTATGCGACGCGGTCCAACACGCGCATCAGAGCCTTATCGTCCATCGCGATCTCAAGCCCGCCAACATCTTCGTCACGGAGTTGGGAGAGCCCAAGCTGCTCGACTTCGGAATCGCCAAGGTTCTGGATCCTACGAATCTGAACAGCGCGTCGACCCGGCTGCTTACACCAGAGTACGCCAGCCCCGAACAGATTCGAGGAGATCCGGTTACCACAGCTACCGACATCTATTCACTCGGAGCGGTGCTCTATAAATTGATTGCCGGAAAGCCGCCTCACTCCTTGATCGAAATGGCACCCCTCGACGCTGCCTGGATCATTACGGAGGGAGCAGTTCCCCCGGCTGCGACTGTACGCCCCGGTGTGCCGCGTGATGTGGACTCTATACTTCAAAAGGCGCTCCACAAAGATCCCGCCCGCCGGTACCGCTCCGTCGAAGAGTTTGCCCAGGACATCCGCCGCTATCTTCAGGGGCGTCCCGTGCTCGCGTCGCCGGATCGTTTCGCATACCGGGCGCGCCGCTTTCTCAAACGCAACGCCCTCATCAGTGCGGTAACTGCCCTGGCCGCTCTGTTCCTGATTGCTGGAACAGTAATTTCGATTGATCAGGCGCGCCGGGCGCAGCGCCGGTTTCAACAAGTCCGGCAACTGGCCAACGTCTTTCTCTTTGATTTCGAACGATCGATTGAGAACATCCCAGGGACCCTTGAGCCGCGCAGGCTTGTTGCGGCGACGGCGCAGCGCTATCTCAAACAACTCGCGGCTGAATCCGGCGGCGATGTCGGCCTGCAGCTCGAAATCGCCACAGCCTACGAGCGCTTGAGCGACGTTCAGCATGAGCTGCAATCCGGCGGTGGGAACGAATCTGGCATCGAAAGCCTCCGAAAGGCTTATGAGATTCGCCGCGGCTTGGGGGATGACCGCCCGGGCGATCCTGGGCGCCATGCCACATTCATCAAGCTTGCTTCTCGTTTGGCAGGGCGATATATGGTCGTCAGGAATACATCCGAATCGGTCAAGTGGGGTGAGGAAGCGATCCGGCTTGCCGAACACTGGGTGGACCTGGAACCCTCAAGCCCGCAAGCGCTCGAGGCGGCGCGCGCTGCTCTTCTGCAGCAGGGCTTGCGGTTGGAAGCCGCGGGCCAACCAGCCCGATCACGTGAGTCCATGAAGAACGCGGTTCGCCTCGCCGAACAAGCCCGGCTGATCGACACCACAAGTAGCGACACCGCATTCAACCTGGTCATCACGGAGTATACCTTCGCGAACATGTTGCTGAACCTGAAGGAAACGGCCGAGGCCCTCTTGCACGCGCAGCGAGCGGTTGCACTCAGCGAGCCACTCTATCGTGCGAACCCCGCGAACCAGAAATGGCGCCGTGGATATCAGCAATCTCTCAGTTCCGCGGGTATTGCCGTCCGCGCTATTGCCGAGTCCGATCCAAGGCGGCTTCCAGAGGCGGTTCAGTTCCTGCAGCGCGCTCACTCGCTCGCTGTGGAAACGGCGCGGGAAGATCCCCGGAACGCGGCTGCCAAGGACAACTTGGTTGTGCAGTGCCACCGCCTGGCGCGCGCCCTGTTCCAGTCGCGTAGGCTCAATGACGCCGCCACGCTATATGAGCAGGCGGGTGACGCGGTCCGCGAGATGATCGCGCTGAATCCGCGGAACCGGCGCTACTGGTATCTCTCGGCCGCTAATCAAGTTGGCTTTGGAGATCTGCGCCTCGACCAGGGACTCATTGCGCAGGCCCAGAGAGAGTTGTTATCTGCTGACGCGCCCTTTGACCGAGGTCTGGCTCTTGATCCGTTCGACGCGACGCTGCTCGAGTTGCGCGCTTCACAGTTCAAGCTGCTGGCTCTCGCAGCTGAGAAACTGGGCGATCCGCAGTCCGCACGAGATCGAATGCGCCAATGTCTGGGCGTTCTTAATGCCATGATCAATCGCGACCCATTGGCCAAAGACTACATCGGCGACTATAAGGCGATGATTGCACTGGCGCACCATCTCGGGGTTCCCACGCACAATCTCCCACGGCCGTAATGAGATCTCTGTGTCGCAGACGATTCGGAGGCGGTCGGCGCACCAGCGCTCCCTGGTAGGGGTCGGACGCTGGCGCGGTGGCCCGCAGGATCGTCCTTGGCTCGTAAGCGCACCTGCACAGTTCGCAGCAAGGGTTATGAGGCGTATCAAGATGGGGCGGCTGCCGAAGATGACTGCGGATGCGAGACTCGGTACCCATAAGACTCATACCAGCGCATCTCATCAACTTGCGAACGATTCAGCTCCCATTCGGTCTCGATCGCGGTCGTCACTGCCTGCACTCTCTTGAACCACCGCATCGAAAACCAATTGCTGTCCGCATTGCGCCGCAACAGCTTCGACTTCACAACCATCGCCAAGCGGCGCCACAAGTATCTCACCTTGACGGACCTTCAAGTGTCGCTCGGGCGTCTCATGTGTCCACAGGAAGTAGTTTGGGAGATCAAGCCTCTCCTTCATCTGTGCCGACACGCGTGGCGTTCCCACGCCACAATCGTCGCCTGATTCAGCTGTGCGCAAACTCCGGGCACCTGAAACGTAAGCAGTCCGGCTGCGACCCAGCCCACTCTTCTCATGCTTTCGACAATCTCCGGCGAGACGCGGTCAGTTTCTGCGAGCGAAGCGTCGCACCAAGGCGTCCGACAACTTTATGAGGTCATGCACTTTCATGTGGATCGTCTTCCAATGCGAGCCCGCATTGAATGCGACCTCATGTTGACTCGCCAAATGCTCGTCTATGTACACGGGCATGCCGTAGAGATTGGCAAACGGAGGCATTGCGCCGACTTCCACATCGGGAAAAAGCTTTAACAACTCGGACTCCGTGGCCAGGCGAAAATCCGAAGAGCCGAGAGCCTCGCCTAGGGACCGTGCATCCATCCGCATGTTGGCCGGAAGCAGCGCCATTCCGTAGGCCCCATCGGCCATGAAGACAACGGTTTTGGCCATCTGACGCTCTGGCGTGTGGTCGGATCGTGCGGTCTCTATCGCCGTATAGGCGGGTCGATGAGTACTGACTGAATAGTCGACGTGACGGCTGTCTAAGTAGTCCTTCAAACGGTTTGAAATCATCAATTAGCTCCTTAAGTAACTGTGCAGCACATGCGAGGCCAAACTCACCGGCGTCTCACTGAATGGACACGGTGACGCCGGCCTAGCTGAACACGTAGGCCATGATCCAAGCGATTCTTGCCTCTGAATGCCGATATGCGCGCCATACGCTCGAAAATCGGTGCCATCTCTTCGTTGCATGAACCACTACACTCCTGATGGGAAAGTCTCGGCCGGTTCCCCAATACCCCACTCTGAAGTGCGTTCGAGAGGCTCAACTGCGCGGGTCTGGTCAAAGTGGATGATCGCGTCGAACTGATCCGACAGGCGGGCTTGGAAATAGTGGCTCGTGAGTTCGGATTCGGGCAAATAGATTACACCGATGGCGCGCTCCGGCATGGGCTCGCTGAGCCCCTGGGAGACATGCGTGCCAGGTGTAAGCGTGAGCAGGAATGAGGGTATCCGGACCTCATGAAACAACGATTCGTAACTTCCCGGCATCCCGGGACGGACTATCTTCCGCTCCGCCTGCCCACCCCAGTTTGAAGCCGCTGTAACGGTACCGGTGTAAGTCGTGAAGCCAACCAGGACGCAATTGCGGCCGCGCTTCTGACGGACTAACTGTCCGACGTTCCACTCGCCCGACTTCCCCATCTGCGTAGCGCGGGCGTCGCCAAGATGTGAGTTGTGCGCCCACAGCACGGCTTTCGCCCCCAGTTTCTGAAGCGAGACATGCTCGACCACCGAATCCAACGTCTCTGCCATATGCAGATCACGGAGATTCCACGAAGACACACGACCCCGAAACATGGTGCGGTAGTATTGTTCGGCATTCTTCACCAGCCTGGCGTTCTGCTCCGCATAAAAGAAATCGTCGGCGGCGACGCGGCCATCCCTTCGCGCATACTCTGCCGCACGCCTTTGCAAATCGATTAACTGCGAGATTACTTCGGACTCGCAGCTGTGGCTCAAACCGAGTCCCGCGGCGTAGCCGTAGCCCTGGGGATCTTCACCGAAATGCTCGAAACATGCGTACCGGTGGCGCGCTCGGCGGGCGCCTTCCGGATCGACCTTGTCCAAATAGGCTAAAACCGCGCCGATGGACGCGTGCATGCTGTAGAGATCGAGCCCATAAAAGCCCGTCCTTCTGGCATCCGGTGGAAGTGAGTCGTTGTAACTGCGAAGCCAGCCGACGAAGTCCAGAACGTCTGCATTGCGCCACATCCAGGCGGGGAAGCGCTTGAATCCGGAAAGGGCCTCAACCGCGTCGGCGTCCTTGCTGGCTCCGCGGACGTACCGGTTGACTCGATACGCGTCCGGCCAGTCCGCCTCAACCGCCACTACCGTGAATCCCTTTTCTTGAATGAGACGCTTCGTGATCTGCGCTCTTTGCCGATAGAATTCGTGAGTTCCGTGCGATGCCTCACCCAGCAGGACGAAACGGGCATCACCAATAAACTCGAGCAGGTGGTCATAGTCTGAAGGGGACCCGGTCAGCGGGAGAGCGGCGTCGTGAACAAGGTCAGTAATGATAGGAAGGGTTGCATTAAGCACGGAGATAATTCAATCCTTTCCATCCACGTTGCAAGTTGGAAGCCAACTGGCACCCAAACTGCACTTAGCGTTGCTATGGAGAAGGCTGTTACACACATCGCCCTTGGCAAAATTCAGCTCTCCGCCGAGGTTTCTTTGCCAGAGCATCCCGGCGGCCTCGTGCTGTTCGCTCATGGCAGTGGCAGCAGCCGCCATAGTCCGAGAAACCGTCACGTCGCGAATGTGCTCAACCAGGGGGGAATCGGGACTATCTTGACGGACCTCCTCACGGAGGAGGAAGAGTTAGTAGACGTTCGGACAGCCGAGTTACGCTTCGATATCACGCTGCTCGGCAACCGCCTTGCCGGGATAACGGACTGGATCGGCCGCCAGCCCCGTCTTAACAGTTTCGGGCTCGGGTACTTTGGAGCCAGCACCGGCGCAGCCGCTGCTCTGGTCGCCGCTGCGGAGCGGCCGAAGATCGTGAGAGCGGTAGTGTCGCGGGGAGGAAGACCCGACCTCGCCGGGTTCTCACTGAGCAGTGTGCTGGCGCCGACTCTTTTCATCGTCGGCGGAAACGATACTGTCGTTCTGAATCTGAATCAGGTTGCGATGGCCCGGCTTCCACGCCACACCGCGCATAAACTCGAGGTCATTCCAGGCGCCAGTCACCTGTTTGAAGAACCGGGAGCCCTCGATATGGCGGCTAGCCTGGCACGGGATTGGTTCCGTGAGTATCTTGCGCCAGTAGCCGCTTGACCCATTGCGGTCCACGGAGCCGCAAACGGTAGCCCAATTGACGGCTCGCTACCCTCGCTTCCCCAATAGCGATTCAAGTTCATCCAGGAAATCTCGCTGGCCCCTTAGGATTTTGTTCCGCGCAACTTCGGCCGGAAACCACTCGCCGCGGTCGATTTCGGGGAATTCTCGCATCCTCCCCGATTTCGGGGGCCATTCCATCGAGAACATATTGCTGCGAATCTTCGAGGCATCGCAGTCGCCCTCGACAGCCCAGGCACTGAGGATCTTTCCGCTTGGCTGCCTAAGGTCTGTCAACGGAATCAGTTTACCTGTCGGCTCAACTCCAGTCTCCTCGGCAAACTCCCGGCGCGCGGCTACTAGGGGATCTTCGTTCTCGGCATACTCGCCTTTCGGAACTGACCACGCGCCGGAGTCCTTTTTTGCCCAGAAAGGACCGCCTGGATGGACCAGGAGTACCTCGAACCTGTCTCCGGTGCGTCGGAACATGAGCAGACCGGCGCTGCGCGTTGCCATCTATTGGAGGATACGCCTCCGTACCCGAAAAACTGGGCTCGCTCGGGAAAGTCAACACGATCACCGCAAAGACTACAATCGGCACCAGCGGGCTGATGAACTGATCGAGGAGCATGCGGACGACGGTGCCCCGCCGAAGCGGCCTAATCCGGTTCGGTCCGGCGGTTGTAGCTGAAGTGGTGGAGGTGATAATGCCGGACAGTGAAGCCAAGAGGGAACTTGCATCGTGGCTCGAATCCGTTCACCGGCTCAATCCGATTGACGAACTCGGTGGTCCGATCGAGATCAGGCAGACTCACATCTCCGTGGTTCTCCTCGGCAGGCAACGAGTGCTAAAGCTCAAAAAGCCCGTGGACTTTGGATTCCTGGACTACACGACGCTGGAAAAACGCAGGGCCGCCTGCGAGGCGGAGGTTCGGCTCAATAGTCGAATCAGTCCGGAGGTCTATCTGGGCATCCAGCCTATCCGAGAGGATGCCGGTGTTCTCCGATTGGCGGGACCCGGACCGGTTGTCGACTATGGGGTACTGATGCAGCGGCTACCGGCGGACCGGATGCTTGACGAGATGATCCGGCGGGACGCAGCCACTGAGGCGATCGTCGACCGCGTCGCCGCGCGGCTGGCCGGGTTTCATCGAATCACGCGGCGTGGCCTCGATGTGGAGGTGTACGGCGGGCTTCCGGCCATTGAGGGGAACTGGAAGGAGAACTTCCAGCAGACCGAAACCTTTGTGGGAAGGACTTTGAGCCGGGAATCCTTCGATCAGATCCGCGATTGGGTGCGTACAAGTCTGCGGAGGGACCGCGAAGCGTTCGAGAGTCGGGTCAGGGAGAATCGCATCGTGGATGGACATGGAGACGTAAGGTGCGAAAGCGTCTGCATTGTCGACGGTATCACCATCCTCGACTGCATTGAGTTCAACGAGCGCTTCCGGTGCGGCGACGTCGCCAGCGAGATTGCTTTCCTGGCAATGGACCTCGATGCCCTGGGGCGGCCTGATCTGGGCTACTTCGCTAGCGAACGTTACCAGGTTGCCTCGGGTGACCGTGGACTGTGGCAGATGCTTCCCTTCTATCGCTGTTACCGCGCCTACGTTCGCGGAAAAGTTCTAAGCCTTCGACTCGATCAACCAGATAATACGAAGGTCGATCGCGATCGCTCCGCAACCAGAGCATCGGCGTTTTTCGATCTAGCCCGGCGCTATGCGTCGCGGCTCCAGCAGCCAAGCGTGATCCTGGTGAGCGGCCGCTCCGGAACGGGCAAAACCGCGCTGGCACGAGCGGTAGCAGGCGAGCTTGGTCTCCGCGTGGTTTCGACGGATGCCGTGCGAGCGGAGCTTTTCGGAGATCTCAAGGCGCCCGCCGAATTTGGCCAAGGAGTCTACAGGGAGGATTCGACAATTCGAACCTACGAAGCTCTCGTGGCCAAGGGCTGCGGGATACTGGGCGAGGACCATTCGGTAGTGTTGGATGGTACGTTCCTCAAAGAGCGCTATCGCGCACTAGCGGGTGAAATGGCTCACCGGGCTGGGGCGCACCTTCGGGTGATCGGGTGCACGTTGGCCCCCGAGGAAACTCGACAGCGGATCGAAAAGCGGGCGCTGCGGCAAGAAGGATTGTCTGACGCAACTTGGAAAACCTATCTTCGCCAGCGGGAAGAACCGGCGCCTCGGGAGGCGCGTCATTCGTGGCTCAGCCTCGATACGGCCCCTGCACTCACGGAATGCTCGCGGCAGGCTTCGGACTGGCTTCGCGAGCACGACGAAGAAGGGTAATCACCTCTTCGTCCGAGGTCTGGGCGAAGTCCTCATACCATTCTCCAATCGAGGAGAGTGCGGCTGGCGCCAGCACCGGCACAACCTCGTCGGCGTGCCGCGATAGCTGCGCGACTGCCTCCCGGGAGGCCACTCCCACGGCGATCACCACGCGGCGGGCGCCTAGCCGCCGCAGAGCCTCCATCGCGGCTTCAGCAGTTGCTCCCGTGGCAATGCCGTCGTCGACTAGCAACACCGTCTTGCCGGCCAGCCCGGGCGTGGGCCGGTCGCCTCGATAGGCGCGCTCGCGCCGCCGCAGTTCCGCGAGTTCGAGTGCGGTTTCTCTCTCTAATTCCTGATTCGTGATACCCAGGTGAGCGATGATATTTCGATGGAGAACGGTGACGCCACCCATCGCAACCGCACCCATTGCCAATTCCGGCCGGAATGGGACACCCAGCTTGCGCACAACACAAACATCCATTGGCAGATCCAGGGCCTGCGCGATCTCGAAGCCCACCACGACACCCCCGCGCGGTAGCGCAACAACGATGCAATCCTCGCGGCCCCGATACTTGCCAAGTAATATGGCCAGGCGGCGGCCGGCATCCCGGCGATTCGTGAAGATACGTTCCATCATGCTTGTTTGAGTGCAATCCACGGTCCTCAACTGGCGGCTCACTTGCACCCATTTGGGCGTGAACCGGCGAATCGCGCGGCAACTGCTCGAAACGGCGGACCTGCTAGCGAGGCGGAGCGAAGGCAATCCATATAGGATTCGCGCGTATCGCCAAGCGGCTGAGCGCCTCCTGAGGCTCACCCGTCCGATTCAGGAGATCTATCGCGATCAGGGGGAGCAAGGAATTCGCGATGCCCTAAACGTCGGCGGGCGCCTCTCGGGAGTGATTCTCGGTATCATTCTCGACGGGCGCTTCGCATTGCTCGAACGCTTGCGCGCCTCGAGTGGGGCGGCGGGGTCGCTGCTGGAAACGGTGCCTGGCCTCGGGCCGGTGTGGGTGAAGCATCTGCACCAGGATCTAGGCATTCAAACGCTGGAAGATCTTGAGGCCGCCGCCTACGATGGGCGGCTCGAGCACGTTTCGGGCATGGGCGCGAAGCGGCTGGCCGGCATTCGCGACTCGCTTGCCGCACGGCTTAGCCGGGCTCGCCCGCAACCGGCCGCGGCCTCCGAAACGCCTTCGGTGGCCGAACTCCTCGACGTGGACCGCGAATATCGCGAGGCTGCGTCGGCCGGACGGCTCCGGATGATCGCACCGCACCGCTTCAACCCGGCTCGCACTGCATGGCTGCCGATCCTGCGAACACAACGTGGCGAGCGGCAATATACGGCCCTCTTCTCCAACACTGCGCGAGCTCACCTCCTGGGCCGGACGAATGATTGGGTCGTCATCTATGAGGAGGGCCCTGACCGGTCCGGCCGCTCCTGGACTATTATCACCAGCCATCGCGGCAAACTTGTTGGCCGCCGCGTTGTTCGCGGGCGGGAGGATGAATGCGTGGTTCTGATGGGACTAACACCGGCTCGAGCTGCGTGAAGCGACGCACTGGGCTCAGGTCCTTCTCCGAATGCGACGATGTGGATCCGCCGCGCCGATTGAGGCGCCGCGTACCGTTGCGACGCCGAGCACGGAGCCTGGGGCTGGCATTTGCTTTATGCGACGGAATGCACTTCGCGATCTGATGCGGCGGTCTGGAGATGGTTAAATACGAAGCACTGCGGCGCCTCGAATCGCATCGGTCTTAAGTGCAAGGAGAGCCTGGTTTGCGTCCTGCAAGGCGAAGACTTGGATTTGGGGCCGAAGCGGAATCTCACCCGCCAGCTTCAGAAAGTCCCGGCCGTCCTCTCGGGTGTTGTTCGCAACGCTGCGGATGCTGCGCTCATGGTAGACCAGCTCGTATGGCAAGGCTGGTATCGGACTCATATGAATACCGCCCAGGATCAGAGTTCCGCCCTTTTTGAGGGCCTCGAGCGCCGCAGGAACCAGTTCTCCCGCAGGAGCAAAAATAATGGCGGCGTCGAGGCGCGAGGGAGGGCTCGCCGAAGCGTCGCCAGCCCACGATGCTCCGAGCTCGCGCGCGAGCCGTTGGTGGCGTTCATGACGAGTGCAGACGAAGACCTGGATACCCCAGTGCTTCGCCACCTGAATTGCGATGTGCGCCGCGGCTCCGAAGCCATACAATCCCAACGCGCCCGCCTTGCGGATTCCGGACAGCCGAAGGCATCGGAAACCGATGATACCGGCGCACAGCAGAGGCGCTGCCTCGAGATCGGAAAGCCCGTCAGGGACCGGATACGCAAAGGCCTCCGGGATCTTTACATACTCGGCGAAACCGCCATGCACTGTGTATCCCGTGAATGCAGCACGATCGCACAGGTTCTCGCGTCCCAAGCTGCAGAATTCGCACTCGCCGCACGTGCGGTGCAGCCATGCGACCCCCACTCGCGCTCCCGGTGTGTACTGCGAAGCCT
>DASRHX010000437.1:0-3426 GCA_035650295.1 Bryobacteraceae bacterium
CGACGCGTGCCACGAAATCGTATGATCCCGGCGTCATCCTGGCCGCTTCCCAGACCGGCACCGTGAAGGTGGTTTGGTTCGGTTCCAAGGCGATGCGTTCCACGGCCTGTTCTCCTCCCGGTCCGCTCACATCACGAAAACTATCGCCGCGGTTCCATCCATACTTGTTGGGGACCATGAAGAGCATGATCTTCGAGCCGGGCGGAAAATGGGTGCCGGAGAGATAAAGCGGGTCGCGGCCCCGTTCCACGGCGTTCATGAGCACGCCGTCGCGGTTCGACGGGTAGAGCAGAGGCCTCCGGCGTGTTGGGACCAAAGGAAAGGGGACCGCCGTCACAGGTCGGTTGTCGTCGGTTTGCAAGCGCAAACGCAGCGGATGCCGGGACCAGTAATCGTAGGCCTCCTCGAACCGTGTGAAACTCAAGGCGGGCCGAAAACGAACGTTGCGCGTGGTCGAGCCGATCACGCCCGTGTTGAACCAGACGATCGTGCGTGCCACCCGGCCGGAACGGTCGGCCGAGAGCCGGGCATAGGCCCATTCGTTCCCCTGGTCGTCTTCAATGTAGAGCTGGATCTGCCGGTTCTGCGGCAGGCCCGTGAAACTGATTGAAACCGAATCGCCCGGTTCGATCTCCGTTACGGGCCGCCCCTCCGGATCATGCCATTGGAAGCGAACGTCGCTGTAATCCGGCGCGCCTCCGCCCACAGTGGGAGGATGGTACAACTCGGGACCTCGCCACGGTTCGACGGGTGGCGGTCCGAGGTAGGCCGGATCCAAACGGATCGTGTCGTCCAGCGGCACGCCGCGATGAACCGCGTTGGAGGAATAGCGATGGAAGCAGAGCGCGTTGGCCGGACGCCTTGGAACCAGCCGATCGGTCGTTAACACGATGCAGGCGTTTTCAACCAATGACGCCGGGTTGAAGGCGTAATAGGCAAGAAGGTTGTGATCCTTGGCCCCGACGGTCTTATGCCCTCTCAACCGCTGGTCACCCACGTAGAGGTAGCGTTCCTGATCGTCCCATCCCTCAGGGCCAACACGCACACGGAACTCGAACGCCTCGTTGTAGAACGTGGCGTTCGTCCCGTAACCGACCCGGATCGGACGTTCGAAGGCGACGTGCACAATCTCCAACGATTCGATGGGGATGTCGCGGCGCGACACCGCGGGGTCGCCGCCCGTAAGGTATTCCTCAAGGTTTGTAAGCCGGTCCAGATCAAAATCCAGGGGGGCGTCCGTCCCATCAAAGGGATTGAGAAAAAAGCTGTTTTGATGTTCGAACAGGTCGTCGATGCCGTCCGTATCCGAATCGAGCGGCTGGGCGAGAGGTGCGCGCAGGACGCGGTAGAACTGGTGAGGCGCCGATTCCTGGAGCACAAACGTCGCTTCGCCCTTTACACCGGGAGCCAGATCGATCCGGTTGACGATCGTCTCCACCGTATCCCCGCCCAATAGGATGAAATAGCTTTCCGGCTCGGATTCATAATCGATGTTCACCTGGCCGCTGGGATCGGTGGTGATCCGCTTGATTCTGAAGGGACTCGCGCTGGCGTCTCCACCGCCGAAACCCAACGACACGAAGGTCACCAGACCGGCGGCGAGAATAGATTTAATGTTCATGGGCTTGGCTCTGGTTGGCTTCGTTTCACTGCCACATTGCTTATATTAAGAATTTCAGCTGTGCCGTTACAGAACAAGACTCATCCGCCGCAGAGACTTTTCCGCCACTTTGCGGCGCGGCTCCGACAGAGTCTTAAATTGGTCGACCGTGTTCGTAGGGAATCCGACAACCGCGAAGGCAAGGACCGGCGATTTAATCTGAGGCGAAGATATCTTACCACAGCCCGTTCATTTTCCACCACAGCATCCCGATGGTCAGCCAAATGGTGATATGAACCAGCGACAGCAGAAATCCCACGCGCCACCAGGTTCGCTGCGATACGTAACCGACGCTGAAGATGATTGGCCCAGGAGTGGTGCCGTAATGAGTCAGCCCGGCGGCTAAATTGGCGAAGAAAGCAAAGCTGCAGACGACCAGGCCGGGCGGCGCACCCGCCGCGATCAACACAGGGACAAACGCCGGGTACATCGACACAATATGCGCCGTAATGCTGGCGAAGGCGTAGTGGGCGTAAAAATAAATCAGCAACACGACGATGAATAGTGGCAGCCAGTTCCACGCGTCGAACTGTGCGGCGATGTTCCTGGCAAAGTGACTGAGCACGCCGGTTTCATTCAGCTTCTTGCCGAGCTGAACCAGACCGCCGTACCAGATAAACACGTCCCAGGCGCCCCGTTCGTTGAGGACATCATCCCACGTCAAAATCCTTGCGAGCAGCAACAGGGCGGCACCGCTCAAGGCCACCAGCGTGATTACATCCGCTCCGCCAAATATCCATAACAGACACACACCGCTGAAGACGACCGCCAGGATGCGCTCCTCGCGCTTCAGCGGCCCCATGCCGCCGAGCTCCGCCCGGGCGAATTCTGTCGCTTCCGGTGTGCGCGTTATTTCCGGGCGCGCCAGGCGATACGTGAGGAATGGAACCACCAGGAGCGATGTCACCGCCGGCACCAGCGCATACCACAACCAGTTTCCATAGGTCAGGATTACCGGACCGCCAGCTACCTGCTCCGTCAGTTGTGCCGCCTGCTGCGCCGCCAGCGGATTGCTCGCCTGACCTGTGAAGAAAAGCGCACAGGCGACCACGTCTGCCTGATAAAGCGTCACCATGAGAAAAGCTCCAAGTAATCCAGCAGTCGGTCCCGGGTTAGACTTGTAAAGCTCCGCCAGGCTGCGTGTGATCGGCAGCATGACGCCACCTACTCGCGCCGCGTTCGAAGGAATCATTCCGGCGAGGACGGTGTTCGAGGCCGTGAGCGCATAACTGAGCCCCAGTGAATTGTGGCCAAGACGCCGAATGAACAACAAGGCAATGCGTCGCGCCAGGCCCGTCTTGATAAACGCGCGCGCCAGGAAATACGCGGCCAGAACGAGCCAAACGGTCGGGTCCATGTAACCGCCGAGCGCCTCCGGCAACTCCAGCGCGCCGATCAGGACTGTCGTAGTCACCGCCAGCAGCACCACCGCACCGCCGGGGAGAGGCCGGAGCATGAGCGCCAGTACACACGGAAGAAACACCGCCAGCAACCGCCAACCCCTTGGACTGACGTCGGCAGCCGGCCGCCAAATCCAGATTGCGATACCCAGTCCGAGAATTAAACTCCAGGCGATCCACGGGGGGAACAGTGGCTGATCGCGCACTGCCGGAGTTCCCGGAGTGCCTTCAGGAGTTGGTGCTGCCATCGGAATGGCGTGGGTCGTTCTCGAATGAAAATGCGATTCGTTTCCAGCGGGGCGGGTGCTGAAAGGCCGGATTGGACATGAGCCGCAGTGTAGTGTGCGCGGTCCGGAAAGTCAGCCG
>DASRHX010000438.1:0-15215 GCA_035650295.1 Bryobacteraceae bacterium
CAAAAACTCTGTTGGAGTGTTTTTCGTTAGCCGCTTCCGCACAGCTTCGAGCAGCCCCACCTCATATACGGTGGGTTCGCTTTCGTCGAGCACTTGTCGCAGGCGCTGACGCGCAAGTAAGTAGGGAAAACCTGTGTGGCACGACAGGCACGGCCCCGTGCTGGTCTTCGCGACGGGCCAATTGAACCAAATCTTTTGCCGTGTATCAAGGTAATCGGCCGCGAGGCGCGGCGTCCATTCGGCGTGCACTAGCTGCAACGAGAGCAGTGCCAAAATTGGGATTGCGCGCCCGAACATCGTCTACATAGTTTAGCTCCGCCAAACACCGACGGAAACGGCGTTACCGGAATCTGCAGACCTCCCACGATGGAACTCCGCCGCTTAGTCGCGAGGCCTACATCGGTGGGATGTCGTCGTCGCTGATGTCGTCGACGCGATTCTCAAACTTAGTGTATTCGTGGAGGAACACCAAGGGGACCTTGCCAATGGGGCCGTTACGTTGCTTGGCGATGATCACTTCAGCCAGGCCGCGCAGGTCCTCACGATCCCGCTTGTAATACTCCGGACGATAGACGAAAGCGACGAGGTCGGCGTCCTGCTCGATCGAACCCGATTCGCGCAGGTCGCTCATGATAGGGATGGGTTCGCCTTGCCGCTGCTCGGTGGCGCGGCTGAGCTGGGATAGCACGAGCATGGGCACGCGCAGTTCCTTGGCGAGCAGCTTTAGTCCCCTGGATATGGCGCTCACTTCCTGGTTGCGATTTTCGACGCGGCCGCGCGCGCTCATCAATTGCAGGTAGTCGATGATCACGAGCGAAAGGCCATGCTCGGCCTTGAGGCGGCGCAGCTTGGCGTGAATATCCATCAGGTTCACACCGGGAGTGTCGTCGATGTAGAGGGGGGCCTCGGCGAGTTCGGTGGCGGCTTGCATCAGGCGCCGGCGCTCGTCCTGATTGAGGTAGCCGAGGCGGTACTTTTGCTGGTCCACACGGGCGGCCGAACAGATGAGGCGGGTGAGCAGCAGTTCGCGCGACATTTCGAGCGAGAACACGGCGACCGTTTTCTGGACGTCGGGATGAGTGGCCACATGCTGGGCGATGTTAAGTGCGAGCGCGGTTTTGCCCATGGAGGGGCGCGCGGCAAGGATGAGCAACTCGCCCGCGTGCATACCGCTGGTCATCTCGTCGAATTTTTTGAAACCCGTACTCAAGCCCTTGACGCGGCGCGAAGGATCGAGAAACGCACTGAGCCCGCCCTGAAACCGTTCGAGGATCTGGCCAGGGTTGAGCAGATCCTCGCGTTTCTGCGCTTCGCCGAGCTTCAGCAGCGATTCCTCGGCGTCGGCGAGGATGAGTTGCGGATCTTCGTTGTCGAGCATGCAGCGCTCGATCAAACTTTGAGAGTTCAGGATAATGCGGCGGAGAATCGACTTCTCCTTGATGATCCGCGTGTAGGCTTCGAAGTTGTAGATCTGTGGGAGGCCGTCGTCGAGGGAGGAGAGGTAGGAGAGGCCATCCACGGATTCCAACTGCCCGCGCCGCATGAGCTCGTGGGCGACGGTGACGCGGTCGATCTTGTCGCCGCGCTCGTTGAGGGCGACCATGGAAGCGAAGATGCGGCGGTGCTTCTCCAGGGAGAAGTCGTCGGCATCAATGTTTCCAGCGGCGAGAATGAACGCCGACTCGTCGAGTTGGATGGCGCCGAGCACCAACCGTTCGGCTTCCACGCTGGAAGGAAGGCCACGCTCAAAAATGGTATCTCGGGCACTCATGGAGCAAACAAAAAACCGCTTGGGGGGAGGGTCACTCGGTACTGTAACACGACCGGCCGCGAACGGCGCCGGTGAATTTCGTGTGATTATTTTGACTGAATCGAGTAGTGCTGCAACGAGGTGCCGGTGGACTGCCGAAGGCGGGCGAGCGCCTTGTTGAAGTCCAGGTTGGCCATCACGACGCGCAAGCGCGAATCGGCATATTCGTTCTGGCGTGTGAGAACGAGGAAGTTCGTCGATTCGCCGGTGGCGAAGAGGCGGATTTCGCTATCGAGCTTATCTTTGGCCGCGCGAGCGCTGGCTTCGGCGGCTTCGATACGCTGGCGGGCGGTTTGAATTCCCTGCAGCGCGTTGCGCACCTGAGAGGCGATGATCTGCTCGTCGCGCGTGCGTTCGAGCTGGATGCGGCGCTCGGAGAGCACAGCCTGTTGCAACCCCGCTTGCGCGGCGCGATTGCGCGGGTTCCACTCCATTTGAATGCCGCCCTGGACGCTGTGGTAGCGGGTGCTGAAAATGTTGTTGAGCGTGGTGCCGTAGCTACCGGTGAGGAAATCGGGAGTGCCGCCCAGCGATGGCGGGGTAAGTGGCGCGAGACCGTTAATAGCGGAGATTTGGTTGAGGCGGCCGTAGAGAGCATCGTTGCCGGCGCTGAAGGGGTTCGGTCCGGAGAGGAGGGAACCACCCAAGCCGGAACTGTAGTAGTTCAAGACAAGATTGAACTGCGGCTTCAACTGGTTCAGGCTCAGTTCCTTTTGCGTTAACGCGTTGTCCTTGCGCAGATCGAGGCCTTTTAGCTCGACACGCTCTGCCAGTGCCTGTGTAACCGCTTCGTTCAACTCCGGCAGCAGGCCGGGGACCTCCGGCTTCTCATCGATGGGTACGATCACATCGTTCCAGATCTCGTTCTGACGTCCGCCGGATAGCAACGTCTTCAGCGCGTTCTCGGATTCGGTGATCACGCCGACGCTCGCGTAGAAGGTGTCGAGGCGGCGGTCCAGTTCGGCTTCGGAGGCGGAAGCTTCGATGGGCGCCAGCGTCCCAGCATCGATCTGGCGCCTGGTACGGGCGAGTTGCTCACGGCCCCAGCCGACGTAATCGGACTTGACGGCGGAGTCCTGACGGGCTGCCACCAGGTTCCAGTAAGCCTGTTCGACCTGGGACACGACATCGATGACGCGGATTTGAAAATCGGTTTGCGAAATCTCGATGTTTTTCGAACGGATGCGAAGTTCGGCGCGCTGCGGATCGAGACGGAAATTACGCATGAGCGGCTGGATGATGCCAAAGCCGAGGCGCGACGTGGTGGCCGGGCTCAAGCCAACAAACGGGTTCGTGGTAGAGGTGCGGGTGTTCTCGAAGAACGGCTGAATCGTGGTGCCATACTTTTTGAAGCGCTGGCTAAAGTTGAAGTTCTGCACCACGAGAGTTTCGCGCAGATTGCCATTGGCGCCAATCAGGATGCTGGCCGTCGGTGTGTTGCGGCGCTCGTAGGTGGGACTCCACTGGAAGATGCCGTCGAATGCGCCTTGCGCGGCGTTGAGGGCCTGCTGCGCATTGGCGACGGTGTTGCGTTCGATCTCCAGGTCGAGGTTGTTTCGCAGCGCCATTTCCAGGGCCTCGCGCAACGCAAGCTTGCGTTCGGTGACGCCCACGCCGACGCGGGCGGGAGTGGCAAAGGGATCCGTGGACGGCGTGGGATGCTCGAACCGTGGAATTGGCGCGGGCTGCTGGGCCTGTGGAGTTTGCGCGATGGCGGCCATCGGGGCAATGAGGGCGATGACAAACAGCGATGACATGAAGATGCGCAGTACTGGAGCTCGGCGGAGCGTAGCACCCATGGAGCCAAACATCGCGGAGATGCGGCTCCACATGGACCAGTGGGCGAGATCGTCAAACAGCGAGTAAGCAACCGGCGTGACGAGGAGCGTCAGCAACAAGCAGAGCGTCTGGCCGCCAATAACGACAATGGCCACCGTGCGGCGCGAACCGGAGCCCGCGCCCGTGCCGAGAGCCAAGGGAATCATACCGGCGACCAAAGCGGCCGTGGTCATCATGATGGGACGCAGACGGTCCTCGCACCCGCGCAAGATGGCTTGGGCGCGTTCGACACCTTCGGCTCGCAAGGACTTGATGTGATCGATCTGCAAGATCGAGTTTTTCTTCACGATACCGAACAGGACGAGTACGCCCACGGAGCTGTAAATGATCGAGAAGTTTTCGCCGGCGATCATGAGCGACAGGAGCGCAAAGGGCACCGATAGCGGCAGACTGATGAGGATGGTGACAGGATCGATGAAACTCTCAAATTGAGCGGCGAGAATCATGTACATCAGAACAATTGATAGCAGGAACGCCATGATGAAATTACTGGTTGCGCGGCCGAACTCCTTGGAGGCCCCGATGAGGCCCGTGCGGTATTCGGGAGGCATATTTAGCGTAGCAACTTTGTCGTTGATCTCTTGAAGCACGTTCGAGAGCGACTGCCCGGTAGCTTCATCCACGTTGCCGAGAATCATAACCTGGCGGTTGCGATTGTAGCGATTGATCTGCGACGGGCCGGTGGAGGCGGCCAGGGAAGCGACGTTGAACAGCGGCACGTTGCCGAGCGTGGTGGAGGGAACGAAGAGGCGTTCCATCGTTTCGGGGGAGGTGCGGAAGCGCTCCTCGACGCGGAGCATTACGTCGTAGCGGTCATCGCCTTCGCGGTAGGTGGTTGCCTGTTCGAGTCCGCCGACCATGGTGCGAAGCGCGTTGGCGATCTGGGCGACGTTGACATTCAGGTCCGATGCCTTGTCGCGATTGATGTTGACCCGCACCTCCGGCTTGCCGGCTTCGAAGTTGGTATCGAGGTCGGTCACGCCCTTCATTCCCTGCAGGTGCGTCAGTACCTGGCCGGTGTAGTTCTCCAGGCTCTTGAGATCGGATCCCTGAATGTAAAACATCAACTCGCTATTTTGCGCGCCCTGGATGAGCGCCGGCAACTGCACGGAGACCTTGACCTCTTTGGGAAACATGTCGACGAGCCGTTTTCGGGCCATCTGCATGACGAGGACCTGTCCATGTTCCTTGCGGGTTTCCGGAGGCGTCATTTCGACGATCAGCGAGCCGCGGTCAACCTGTTTCTGAATGTCGGCGCCGATGGTGGTGACGACGTTCTTCACACCCGGCAGCTTGCGAACCTCGGCTTCGGCGCGCGTGATGATCGCGGCGGTGCCATCGATCGAGGTCCCAGGAGGGTTCTTGATGAGGATTTCAAACAACGACTGGTCATCGGACGGCAGGAAGTCGTAACCGATCATCTTGGAAATTGGCACAGTAGACACCATGACGGCCAGGCAGAGCACGACGATCGCCCAGCGGTGTCCCATGGACCACAGCAACATGCGGCGGTAGGCCGAGTCCATGATGCGGAACAATCCGGTGTCCTTCGTCGACGTGGTGTGTCCGTCGGGATTGGGGCTGCCCCCGCTATTGCCGTTTCCGCCGATCTTAAGAAACCGCGAGCACAGCATGGGAGTAAGCGTAAAGCTGACCAGCAGGCTGACCATGATAGCGAACGCCGCGGTGTAGCCGAAGCTCGACATAAAGCGGCCGACGATGCCCTGCATCATCGCCACGGGAAGGAAGATGATGACGAGGCTGAGCGTGGTGGCCATAACGGCCAGGCCGATGTCGGCGGTGCCTTTGACAGCCGCCTCGATGGGCCCCATGTGCTTCTCTTCCATGAAGCGGAAGATATTTTCGAGAACGACGATTGCGTCGTCGATGACGATACCGACCATCAGTACCAGCGCAAGCATGGTGATCTGATTGAGCGTGAAGCCCATCATGTTCATCAGCGTGTAGGTGGAAATGATCGAGGTGGGAATTGCCACGGCGGCGATCAGCGTGGAGCGCCAACTGCGTATGAACAGCAGCACGATAATGCCGGCAAAGACCGCGCCGAGAATAAGATGTTCTTCCACGGCGTGGAAGCTCTGCTCGATGAAGCCGGATTGATCGCGAGAGTAAGCGATGGTGAAATCACGCGGTAGAAACTGACGCACTTCCTCAATGCGAGCTTTCACCGCTTTGATAACGTCCAAGGTATTCGTGCCGGACTGTTTGCGAACTTCGAGAATGACGGCAGGCGCGCCGTTGAGACGGGCAAGCGACCGCGGTTCCTCGAACGTGTCCTGAACCGCGGCAATGTCGCTGACGCGAACAGGCGATCCCCCGGCGTTGGCGACGATGACACGGGCAAACTCGGCCGGGCGTTCGATGCGCCCCAGCGTGCGCACGGTGAGTTCGCGATTGCCCTGATCGAGCCGGCCGCCGGGCACTTCCACGTTCTGAGCGGCGAGCGCGGTGCGGACCTGCTCCACATTAACGCCATAGGAGAACATGCGCTCAGGGTCGAGCTGAATCTGAATCTGGCGGCGGCGGTCGCCGACGAAGCGAATCTGGCCCACGCCAGGGAGGACTTCGAGATTTTTCTTCAGGCGATCGTCGACGACTTTTGTCGTCTCGCGCATGTCTCGCGGGGAGCTGACGACGACGTTGAGGATTGGTGAGGCGTCGGTGGCGACTTTGTCGACCACGGGTGGATCGGCATCGTCGGGGAGATCGGACAAGATGCGCGAGACTTTGTCGCGCACTTCCTGCGCTGCCACGTCGGCGTCCTTGGTAAGGACGAACTGCATGGTGACGAGCGAGAGGCCCTCGGCTGAAACCGACGACAGATCGTCGATGCCGCTGACAGTATTGACGGCCTCTTCGATGCGTTTGGTGACCTGCGTTTCCACCTCTTCAGGGGCCGCACCGCGAAGTGAGGTGGTGATCGTAACAATGGGGAATTCCACCTTCGGAAAAAAATCGACGCCGAGCTTGGCGTAAGCGTCCAGGCCCATGACCACCAAGAACATGATGAGCATGGTGGCGAAGACAGGACGCTTAATGCAGATTTGTGCGAGCTTCTGCATAGATTAGCCTTTCTTGACCGCGGGATTGGCGGTCTTGGCCGGCCTATTTTTTACGGCAAGCTCGGCGCCGGTAACCAGCGAAGGAAGGGAGCTGGTCACAACGGTGTCGCCCGGTTGAATCGGCGCTCCGCCAATTTCGACGAGGCCATCAATTTGCGTTCCGGGCGTAATTCGATGTTCGACGGCCTTGCCGTCACGAACGGTAAATAGTTTAGTCAAGCCGGCCACTTCGAGCAGTGCCTCCCTGGGCACCATCACAGCGTCCACGGCGCGCGCCGCGACCAAGTGTACCTGAACGAACATGCCGGGTTTCAGCCGCGCATCATAGAATGTCAGCGGCGCTTCCGCCGACAGCGACCGTGACTGGGCATCCAGCGAAGGGTTGATTCTGCGAATCACAGCTTTAAACGAAACGCCGGGGAGGGCGTCCGTAGTGAATTTCACTTCGGTCCCCTCCTGCACGGCCATCACGGCGGTCTCGGGAAGGTGCACCATGAGCCGCAGCGGATACTTTTTCACGATGGTGAAGAACGGAGTGTTCTCCTTGATGTATTGGCCAGGAGCGACATTGCGCTCGCTCACCTGTCCCTCGAACGGCGCATATACGCGCGTGTCGCTGAGGCGTTTTTCCAGAATGCCGACCTCGGCGCGAAGCGCCTGGATGCTGGCCAATTGCACGCGAACGTCGTCCCGAATGGCGTCCAGCGCGGCCTGGCGCGCCTGATAAGCCTTTTCGTATTCTTCGAATTTTTCTTTGGCGATATCTCCGCTCGCCACCAACTTCTTCGCGTTCTCGTACTTCGAACGCGCATCGAGCATTTGCGCCTCGGCCTCGCGGATAGCCGGCGTCGAACCTGGCTGTGCGCCGGCCTGATTGGGATTGAGACCAACCTTCGCCAACGCCTGGGCGAGATTAGCCTTGCCGCGTTCCAGGTTGAGCGTCGCCTCTGTCGTTTGCAGTTCGGCCAGCAACTGGCCTTTTTTCACGAAACTTCCAAAGTCTACATACACTTTGTCGACGCGGCCGGGGATTTCGGTACTCACCGTGGAGGTCTCATCGGGGGCGAGCGATCCCACGACGTTAATAACGCGCTCGACCTTGCGCAATTCGGCCTGCGCGACGGTGACTTCAATTTTGGGACGCGGCGCCGAGGCGGCCTTGACCTCCGATGGATTTTCCTTTTTTGAGCAAGCGGCCAACATCACGAGGGCCACCGAGACGACATAGGCTGTGCGGTTCATGGAATTCTTTGCTCCGAACGAATAAACAGAGTTATGAGCCGGCAACTTTGATACCCCGGAGGAAGATATCCACCAGTTGCTCAGTTACGGCATGACGGTCGATCTCAGGGGCTTGGGGACAATAAATCGAATGAATCGTGCCCAAGTGGGCGAACATGCCCGTGAAGGCACGGGCAGCCACGAGGGGATCCATCCGGCGAAACGCGCCGTGGTCCATGCGCAAATTGATATAGCCGACCACGACATTATAGAAAGGCAGAACGTGGTTCTGAAAGAACAGCTCGCTTAGCTCATGACGCTCCAGGCTGCTGTACATGAGAAGGCGGCAGAAACGGGGATCGTCCAAATGCCAGGCGAGGATGCCCAAGCCTAAATGGGTGAAGAAGCCCTGATCGTCCTCAGCCTCGATGAAAGGGGCCAGTTCCGTGCCGGCCTTGTCCGGCCCGGCCTCGCATTTGGTCTCGAGCAGAGCCGCGTAGAGGTCGCTCTTGGCCTTGAAATGT
The DNA here is from genome assembly GCA_035650295.1 of Bryobacteraceae bacterium. Lineage (GTDB taxonomy): Bacteria > Acidobacteriota > Terriglobia > Bryobacterales > Bryobacteraceae > JAFLBB01. Next base: position 8,478 of record DASRHX010000438.1, read on the forward strand.
TGATAGAGGACCGGCTCGGAGACGCCGACGGCTGTCGCCAGCTCACGCGTCGTAGTGCCGCTGAAGCCCTTAGCCGCAAAGAGTTCGACGGCGGTTTCGACGATGGCGGCACGCCGTTCCGGGGACGACATGCGGGAGCGGGAAACGGCGGGAGTAGGAGACATGGTGGTTCAATCGGGCGCTAACTTAGTGAATGCTAGGTTAGCATGCACTAGGAGTCGCTGTCGAGGGGAAAGGAGTAAAAACGCTGAACCTTCCAATCAAGTGGGAGTATTATCGTGGTGATGAAAACGCTGTTTCACATCGTCTTTCTCTTAATAATTTGCTGGCAAACTATTAGGGCACAAGAAGTTGCGATCGAGCATGTGAACCTCATTCCGATGAACCGCGATGGTGTGCTCAAGGACCAGACCGTAGTGGTCAAAGACGGGCGGATCACGGAGGCAGGGCCCGCGGCAAAGGTAAAGGTTCCGGTGGGAGCAGTGAAGGTTGATGGTCGCGGCAAGTTCCTGATGCCGGGGATGGGTGAGATGCACGGGCATATTCCGCCCCCATCAGGTCCGGCTGCCTTCATTCATGACGTCCTGTTCCTCTATGTCGCCAATGGAATTACGACGGTGCGTGGGATGCTGGGTCATGCGGGACAGCTCGATTTGCGAGAGAAGGCCAAGCGCGGCGAAATCGATTCCCCTACGCTTTACCTGGCCGGACCCAGTTTCAGCGGCACAACGGTAAAGTCGGTGGAGGAAGCGGAACAGCGGGTCAGGCAACAGAAAGCCGAGGGTTGGGATCTGCTGAAGATCCACCCTGGGCTAACCAAAGCGCAGTACGATGCGGTGGCTCGCACCGCGCGCCAGGTGAATATTCCCTTCGCCGGTCACGTGCCCGCGGATGTCGGCGTCCTGCACGCGCTAGAACTGCGGCAGCAGACGATCGATCACTTGGATGGCTATATCGAATACCTGGGTGGAGGCGCGAGCGAAATCCCGCAGGAGAAGTTAGTGGAGGTGGCTCGGCGCACGCGGGAAGCGGGCGTGTGGGTAGTGCCGACGATGGTAGTTTGGGACACCATTCTCGGCGTCCACGAACCGGCGGTGATCTACGCGTTCCCAGAATTGAAATATCTGCCGCGCGACCTGATCGCGCAGTGGAAGAAGACCTACGACACCCGGCGGTCGGCGCCGCAGTTCGACCTGGCGCGCGTGAAGCGCATTTCCGAGGACCGGAAGCGGCTGTTGAAGGCAATGGATACCGAGAAGGTAAGGATCATCTTCGGTACCGACGCCCCGCAGCAGTACAGCGTGCCGGGGTTTTCCATGCACCGCGAGATAAAGGCGATGGCGGATGCGGGCATGAAGCCGTACGACATCCTGCGTTCGGGAACCGCAAGCGTGGGCGAATACTTCAAGGATGCCGACCGCTTCGGCACACTGACCGTCGGCTCGCGCGCGGACGCCATCCTGCTGGAAGCCAATCCGCTGGACAACCTGGCGAATGTCAGCCGCCGCGCGGGTGTGCTGGTGCGTGGGCGTTGGATGCCCGAATCGGCGATCCAATCCCGACTGGCCGAGATCGCGAAGCGCAACGCGGGGCAGTAGGGCCGGCTCATTCCTCCCGCAACGCCTGCGTGGGCTCGATGCGCAGGCAGCGCCGCGCGGGACCGAGCGCGGCCAGGAAGCCGACGAGCATCATGAACAGCGCCACCGCGGGCAGCACAACGGCGGCATTGCCTCGCATGACCCCGCCCGCCGTGCCTTTCTCGAGCGCGATTCCCAAAGCGAGGCCCAGTGCCGATCCGGCGGCAAGCTGAAGGAGAGCGCGCGAGAAGATGCTGGTGACAATCCGCCTCCAGTCCGCTCCCAATGCCGCACGAATTCCGATTTCCTTGCGGCGCTGCGAAACGGTGAACGACATGAGCGCGTAGATGCCCGCCGAGGAGAGCAGCAGCACACTCAGCGTGACGAGACCCGCCACCGCCGCTTGCAACCGGCTGATCCACTGCTCGCTGTACATCGCTTCGTCCAGGCGCCGTATGTAGCGCAAGTGGAGGTCGGGATCGACGGACGCCGCAACCTCCCGCAGGCGTCTGCTGAACTGTAAGGGGTCGCCTCCGCGCATGCGGATCGCCAGGGCCGCGGGCCGCACCTGTCCGGGCGCAACCGCGTGGTACACCTTCAGACTTATGTCGCGCATGCCGGGGCTGACGCCGGTGGGAAAATCCGGGACGATGCCGACGATCTGGTGCCATTCCTCGTTCCCGGCATAGCGAATGCGCCGGCCCAGTGCGTTGCCGCCGAAGGTCTTTTGGGCGAACGACAGGTTGATGACGACGGCGCCCGTCGAAGCAATATCCGCCGTTTCCAACGCGCGGCCGGCGAGGACCGGAACGTCGAATGTGCGGAATAAGTCGACATCCACGCGATTGATCCGCACCAGTTGCGGCGGCGCATCCACGCCCTCGGCCTCGACCCGCGTATTGCTCTCATCTCCCGGAAGTCTCAACGAGAACGTCACGCCGAAGACGCCCGGCTCGGCCTCCAGGCGGCGCATCAACTCGGTCTGCCGGGCTGCGAAGCGCTGAGCATCGTCAATGTCCATGCCCAGTTGGGCTGACAGATACTGCTCGGCCGGAAAGCCAAGACCAGCGATCCCGTCGCGCGTATCTTCCCAGGCGCTCGAAACCGCCGGCGGCAGGAACGCCACGGCAAAAGCGACCTGCGCCACGATCAACGCCGTCCAGGTCTTTCCCAGCCGCATGCCGGAACCGCCCGACCCGATGATCCTCAGGCCGTGCTGTGGATCGCTTCGGGTCGCCCGCAGCGCGGGCGCGATGCCTACAATCGCCGCCGCGAACACGCTCAGCGCGCCAGCGTACAAAACCGCCTCCGGTATGAGTTGGAACGTGATCCAGAACGGCAGTTCGGAGACGACGTGCTGCGTGGCCATCGCGACGAGGCGAAGCGCAATCATCGCGATGCCGACACCTGCAGCGGCGGCCACGGCCGCGAGCACCAGCGCCTCCAGGAATAGCTGACCGACAATACGCCCACGGCTCGCGCCCAGCGCAGTGCGCACCGCGATCTCGGCCTGCCGCGTCGCCGTGCGCGTATACACGAGGATCGCCACGTTCAGGCAAACCACGCCGAGCAGCGATAGAAACAGACCTTGCATCGCCATCACCCCAGCCATGTCGTCCTTTCCCTGCATGCCAAGAAACGGGTAAGCATAAGGCATCACGCGAGGCTGGATGTGCGCGTAAGTGGTGGGGAACTGCTGAACCGCGCGTCCGCCGATGGCGGACAACTCCGCTTTCGCGGCAGCGAGGGTCGCTCCTGGGGCCAGACGGCCGAACACCATCAACTCCGGTCCGGTGAGCGGTTGGGGCGGCGCACTACCCGTGCGCAGGGGCACCCAGAGATGATGGTTCAGCGGGAACGCATAGCCCTCGGGCATCACACCGGCGATGGAGTGCCGCACGGCGCCGAGTTGGATGGTCCGTCCCAGAATTGCCGGATCGCTCCCGAACTGATTCCGCCAGACGCTTTCGCCAATGACGACCACGGCGGGCACGCCCTCGCGCTCGTCGTCCTCCATCAAATAACGGCCCATCAGCGGCTGCACGCGCGCCACGCCGAATCCCGACGCGGTCATCGCCGCCACGCGAACGCTCATGGGCTGCGCGCCAGGAACGATCAGGTTGGGCGTGATGGTCCGGAAGGCGCTGATCTCAACGACCGACTTCAGCTCTTCGCGCCATACGCGGTAATCGCGTAGCGCGCGCCGCTCGGCCTTGCTTGCCGCCGAGTCCCACATTTCAAGCGAGACGATGCGGTCGCCTGCCGGGAGCGGCAGTGCGGCAAGTAAGAAGTTGCCATAGATGACGCTGAACCCGCCGGCGGCGATAGCGACGGCCACGGCGATGCCCGCACCACCGGCCAACGCAAGGCCGGGGTACTTGATCAGCATCCGCGCGCCGAGCTTGAGATCGAGCCAACAGGTACTGAGCATTCGGAACATATTCTCTATCACGAGCAACGCGGCCGGATTCTTCCGGGACGCTCGAAAAATCTGGGAGGATGCCTGTCCCGCTGGCTGGATAATAGGGCCGTGGACGCAATCGAACGGTTGAGGCGCAGTATCAATATTCCTGTTCAAAAGGCCATCGACGTTGAAGATGGATTCATCGTCGTCTTGGATTACTACGAAGCGGGAAAGTTGGGGGTTTGGGAGAATCTGCTCCGTATCCGCGCGGATGGGTCTGTAGTCTGGAAACTATGCACGCCCAGCTCAAGTGACATGTTTACCGACGTGGCGTGGCTTGACGGCAAACTTGTGGCGTGGACATGGGAGTGCTTCATGGTCACCATAGATGTAGCCAGCGGAAGGATACTGCAGTCTGTGTTCACGAAGTGAATTGGTTGTGGTCATGCCAATAGGCCGAGCAACCCACGAATCCGGCAGCGCTCGAATGGCCGACGTTCACCGATCTTCCATTAAACGCCGGGTTTGCCCAATATCCAAAGCCGCTTAGACGCCGCTCGCGCATGTTATGCTGCAAGCGAGCGTGTTCAGCCGACACCACCGCAAAGTCAAATTGTTATTTGCGCTCGCCGACGTAGCGCTGGCGGCGATAGCGTTTTGGCTGGCCTACGAGAGTAGAGCCCTACTCCCACTGGAACGCAACTTCTTCCTTTCCGGCGAAGCGCGATCGCTGCTGCTTGGATTCGTGTGCCTGGTGTGGCCCGTAGCCGGTTATTGGTTGGGAAGCTACGAGCGGCTCGATTCCGCGCAACCACGCGTCATTCTCCGCGACAGCTTGAAGCAGAGCGCGTTTGGAATCATCTCGATCATCCTGTTCCAGTTCATCCTGCGATTGGACCTCAGCCGTCTGTTTCTGGCGATGCTCGGCAGCTACAGCTGGCTGCTGCTGTTGTTGTTCCGCTTGAACGCAGGCTGGATGGTGGGCTGGATTCGAAGCGGGTTCGGCGCGCCGCATTACGTCCTGGTGGTGGGTAGCGGGGAGCGAGCGAAGCGGTTGGGCGAACTGATCATGGGAGGGGCGCGGCACGGCATCCGGCTGGCCGGTCAGATGGATGAAGAGCGGGCGGCGCAACCCGAGGCCTTGCAGCAATATCTCGAACGGCAGGTCATCGACGAGATTATCTTTTGCGTCGAAAGCCCCCGTCTGCGCGAATTGGAAGACACGATGCTGTTTTGCGATGAGGTGGGCGTGCGTACGCGCGTGGCGGTGGACTTCTTTCCACACGTGAACAGCGACATCTATCTGGACCGTCTAGCGCACTTGCCGCTGCTGACCTTTTCCGCCGCGCCGCACGATGAGATTCTGCTGTTTCTGAAACGCGTCACCGATGTCGTGTTGGCGGCAACCGCATTGATGGTGATGATGCCCATGATGGCGGGGATCGTGCTGCTGATCCGGATGAGCTCACCAGGTCCGGCGATCTTCCGGCAGACCAGATGCGGATTGAACGGGCGCCGGTTTGAGTTTTACAAATTTCGTTCGATGGTGATGAACGCCGAAGAGCTGAAGCGTGAATTCCAGCATATGAACGTGAAACAGGTCGCGTTCAAGATCCCGAACGATCCGCGGCAAACCGCCATTGGGCGATGGCTACGGCGCTTCTCGATCGATGAATGGCCGCAGTTGTGGAATGTCCTGCGCGGCGACATGTCGCTGGTGGGACCGCGGCCGGCGGTGCCGGAAGAGGTGGAACGCTACCAGTTGTGGCAGCGGCGGCGGTTGCGAATGCGGCCCGGACTCACTTGCCTGTGGGCTCTCGAGGGCCGCGACGCGCTGGATTTCGAAACCTGGATGCGGAAAGACATGGAGTATATCGATAACTGGTCATTAGGGCTGGATTGGAAGATCATCCTGCTGACGATTCCGCGAGTGATGAGCGGCAGAGGAGCCAGCTAATCATGCATCTGATACCGACACAGGAAGAGGTGGTACAGCTACTGCGCGGGACGGGCGCGCTTCGGGAGGGATTCTTCGAATACCCGAACGGGCTGTATTCCAACCAATATCTGCAGGTGGCATTGGCGATGAGTTCCTTCCAGGTGCAGAACACGCTGGGCGTGGGTTTGAGCCGGCTGGTGCGGGCCAATTCCGAGATCCGGGCCGTAATTCCGGAGCTGTCGATCGTAACGCCGGCGACAGGCGGACTGCCGGTGGCCTACAGCGTGTGCGAAGCGCTGCGCGCGAAGCGGGTGTATTGGGCCGAGCGCCAGAACGACGACGAGCCGCTGGAGTTTCGCCAGTTCCTGCAGATCGAGCCGGGGGAGAAGGTCCTACTGGTGGACGACATTTTGCGTAGCGGCCAGAAGTTGTCGGAACTGAAGCGCCTGGTGGAATCGAAAGGCGGCGAAGTGGTGGGTTTGGCCGTGATCGTGTATCAGCCGAATCCGCATTGCGCCAGCTTCGGTTCCCTGCCCTTGTATTACCTGGCGAAGCTGGACTCGCTGTACTGCGAGGATAAGGATTCCTGCGCGATAGGCACGCCGGGAACGCCGCCGGTCAAAGTACGCCAATAAATTTCTGATATAAAAGGTGCGCGTCAACCTTCTAAGGAGGACTCATGAAGCGCACCGTTTCCCTGCTTGTAATGTTCGGACTTTCGGCGGGCTTAGCCGTGGCGCAAGAGGCACGGCTTTCAGGGACTGTATCCGACCCGTCCGGAGCCGCGATTCCCGCGGTGAACGTAACGGCCACGCAAG
>DASRHX010000439.1:0-11664 GCA_035650295.1 Bryobacteraceae bacterium
GGCGGATGTGCGGCACGGAGCTGAAGTAATTGCAGAGATTGTGCATGAGGCCGAGTTGGCATGTGATCCGACGATGTTCGACTGTGAGCCAGTCGCCTTCCTGCCGCGGGAGGGTAGAGTGTTGCAGCGCTTTTCGGGGAGATGGCCGGCGATGGAGGTGAACGTGGTGGATAGGGGTGGTGCGGCGGTGGACACGGAGGCTTGCGCGGTACCGCGCTATACAGCGGATGAGTTAGATGAGTTTGAGCGTCTGCTGGAGCTGGCAGCTATTGGCTTCGAAGCGGGAGATGGAGAGAAGCTTGCTCACGTTGCGATGCGGAGCGCGGAGATCCATCAGCGGCATAGGCCGTACGCGGCGTGGAGCGCGTTATGCGACGGCTCGATGCGGAGCGGGGCGTGGGGGGTGGCGATTGCGCATAGCGGTACGGTGGCGGCGGTGCTGAGCGCGCCTGCTGTAGCGGGGAAGGAGGCGCCACGCGATGTCCATCTTGTTGGTTGGGGGCGGTAGCCGGAGCGGAAAGAGCCGGCACGCGCTCCAACTGGCGCGGCGTTACGGGCCGCGGCGTGGGTTTCTGGCGACTGCGCACGCGTTGGATGAAGAGATGCGGTTCCGGATTGACCGGCATCGCGAAGAACGAGGGGACGAGTTCGTAACGATAGAGGAGCCGTTCGACCTCGCTGCAGCGGTGCATGAGGCGGAGGAACGCTTTGACGTTTTGGTGGTGGATTGCCTAACTCTGTGGCTCAGCAACGTGATGCTGGACGGGCGCGGCATCGAGAGCGAGGGGATGCTGGACGCGATTGCATCGTCGCCGCTGCCTTGCGTGCTGGTGACGAACGAGGTCGGTTGCGGCATTGTGCCGGAAAACGCATTGGCGCGGAGGTTTCGCGATTGCGCCGGGACGCTGAACCGGCAGGCCGCGGAACGCGCGATCGAGGCGTACTGGATGATTTTCGGAGTGCCTTTACGGTTGAAGTAGCGATGAGGCAGGCTCTGCAATTTCTGACAATCCTTCCCGTGCCCGCACCGGCAGGCCCACCGGGGCGCGCGGCGTGGGCATTCCCGATCGTGGGGGCGTTGCTGGGATTATGCGCGGCTACCGTGTGGCCTCTGAAGTTCGGTCCGCTGCTGATTGTGATTGGGCTGGCGCTCGTCACGGGCGGGCTGCACGAGGATGGCCTAGCGGATATTTGCGACGCGATTAGGGGACATCGAACGAGAGAGAAGATGTTGGAGATTTTGAAAGACAGCCGCATCGGGGCGCACGGAGCGCTAGCTCTCATAGCATCGTTCACGTTCCGGTGGCAGGCCCTGGCGGCATTGCAAGGGGACGCGTGGATGCGGCTGCCGGCAGTGCTTGGGATCTCGCGCGGGGCGATGGTCTTGCTTGCAGGCACGACGGAGCCCGCGGGCGCCGGGATTGGGCGAGCGTTCGGAGAGAGCCTTCCGCGCGGCGCGGTAGTGGTGGTGTTGGTGCAGGGCGTGTTGTTGGCGGCGCTTGCGGGATGGCCGGCAGGCGCGGTGGTGCTCGCGGTGAACGCGTTCTTGCTGCTGGCGCTGCGCCATTGGTTTCGCGCGCGGCTAGGCGGTGTGACAGGAGATTGCCTGGGTTGTATGTGCCAGGTGTCCGAGGCAGTGTCGCTGGGAGTGATGGCATGGGTGTGATCTACCTGATTCGCCATGCGCGTCCCGTACACAGCGGTGTGCTCTTGGGGGCTATGGATTCGCCGCTTGCCGACGAACACGTGGAACCTTGCGAGCTACTTGTCGAACGCGTTTGGACCAGTCCGCTGCAGAGAGCATCGCTCACGGCGAAGCTGCTTTTTCCGTCACACGAGGCGGTGATCGTGCAGGGACTGGCGGAGCGTGGCTTGGGCGAGTGGGAGGGCATGAGTTGGGCGGAGGTGAAGGAGCGCCGTGCGGAGGATGCGGCACGCGCGCTGGAGGATTGGTTCGCGTTCACACCGCATGGTGGCGAGCGGTGGGGACAGTTCGTGGAGCGCGTAAGTGCGGTGTGGCTCGGTGTGCCGCGGGACGGCGCGACGGCGATTGTGGCACATATGGGAGTCAACGCCGTGCTGCACAGTTTGGCGACCGGAGCAGACATCTCCTCCTTTCAACAAGACTATGGCGAGGTGGTGGAAATTGCGATTCCCGATTGAGATTCCGGCGGTTGAGAACCAGGAGTTGGAGGCCGAAGTTTGGCGGCGCTGGAATTCGCTAACGAAACCACCACGGAGCTTGGGCCGGTTGGAATCGTTGGTTACGCGGCTGGCTCTGATGCAGGGCATGGCGCGGCCGACGGTGGAGCGCAAACTGATGGTGATTTGTTGCGCCGATCATGGCGTGACAGCCGAGGGCGTGAGCGCGTATCCTCGCGAGGTGACGGCGCAGATGGTGCTCAACTTCTTGCGCGGCGGCGCCGCGATCAACGTTCTATGCAGCCAATTTGGCATCACGCCGATGATCGTCGATGCGGGCGTCGATGGCGACGTGGTGGCGGGAGTCGTGGATTGCCGGATTGGCCGGGGAACGGCAAACTTCGCGCATGGGCCGGCGATGACGCGGGCGCAAGTTGAACGCGCACTGGAGAATGGCATGCGGCTCGCGAGGGAAGCGCGAGAGCGGTTCGACGTAGCAGCAGTGGGCGAGATGGGTATCGGCAACACAACGGCGGCGAGTGCGCTGTTGTGCGCGTATGCAGGTATCGATCCGGACGAGGCGGTTGGTCCGGGGACGGGAGTGAGCGCGGAAGGAGTCGCCCACAAGGCGAAGGTGATTGGGGATGCGATGGCGCGGCACCGGGAGGTGATCGCATCGGGAGATGCCGTTGGCATTCTCGCGGCGGTGGGAGGATTCGAGATCGCGACGATGGCGGGATTTCTTCTCGGCGCGGCGTCGGTGCGATTGCCGGTGGTGATCGATGGGTTCATTTCATCGGCGGCGGCGCTAGCGGCGCATGCGATCGATTCAATGGTCCTGGGCTTTCTGGTGTTTTCGCATCTGTCATCGGAGACCGCGCACCGCCGGCTGCTCAACTGGCTGAGTGTTCAGCCATTGCTCGATCTCGAGCTGAGGTTGGGCGAGGGTTCGGGGGCGGCGCTGGCGATGCCGGTGCTCGATGCGGCAATTGCGCTATATTCGCGAATGGCAACGTTCGCCGAAGCCGGTGTGGCGGAGGAGTGATTCCGTCCGCGAACCATTCAGGGTATCCTCAAACAATCCGAAGGAGATGCGACGTATGACCTCACGACGCCAGTTTTTCGCAGCCAATGCCGGAGTCTTGCTTGCCAGCACGGTGGCACGAGCCGACACGAAGAGTTATCCGTACAGCGAGTTTGAGCAGAAGATCGCGAAGAAAGATTTTCGCGGTATGACCAAGGACGTGCTGCCGACACCATGTATGGTCGTGGACATCGATCTCTTCGAGAAGAATCTGAAGACGATGGCCGACGCGGCGAAAGTGGCGCCGATCTTTTTGCGGCCGCACGTGAAGGTTCACAAGAGCGTGGATGTCGCCAAGCGGCAGCAGGCGTTGGGCGCGATCGGCATCACGTCGGCGACGATCGCCGAATCGGAGCTAATGTCAGCGGGCGGGATTAAGGGCGTCCTCTGGACCAAGCAACCAGCGAGCCGCAACAATCTGATGCGGGCGATCGCGTTGACGAAGAAGGACCCGACGTTCATGTTTGTCATCGACGATCCGAAGGTGGCCGATGAGGTGGAAGAGGCGGCAGGCGCGGCGAAGGTGAAGTGCCGCGTGGCTGCGTCCGTGTTCGCTGGATTGACGCGGCAAGGAATCGCGAACGGAAAGCCAGCGCTTGAATTGGCGCAGAAGCTTCATTCTTCGAAGAACATCGTGTTCGAAGGCTTCATGGCGTATTCGGGCGCGGCGTCGCACACCAAGGGCTTCTCGGCGCGCAAGAAGAAAACGGCCGAGGATCTGTCGGGCGTCCAAGAGAGCATGGCGCTGGCGAAGAAAGCAGGGCTTCCGGTCAACATCGTGAGCGGCGGTTCGACGGGCACCTACAACATGGACCACGAATTCGGATTGACGGAGCTCGAGTGTGGATCGTACGTGTTCATGGACTCGATCTACAAGAAGGTGGGCGGCAAGAGCGACGACAACATTTACACGGATTTTGAGAGTTCTTTGTCCGTTTTAACGACGGTGGACAGCAAACGGCATCCGGGCCAGGTAACGATCGACTATGGCAACAAGGCGATGTTGCAGCCGACGGATCAGGTGAAGGGCATGTCGTGGATGCAGGTGGAGCGGCAGGGCGCCGAATACGGCATTCTGCGGTGGAAGGACGGCGGCGGCGAGTTGAAGGTCGGCGACCGCGTGGAAATCTACTGCAGCAATTTGGACATGAGCACGAATTGCTACGACCGCTACTACATTGCCAAGGGCAACGACATTGTCGATGCCTGGCCGATCATGGGGCGCAGCGGCGCGGCTCAGCGGTAGAGCGCAACCAACTCATAGTCGTGCAGGTCTGGGACCGTGAACTCCACGGTGTCGCTGACTCGTGTCAATGGGATCGCCTTGCCTGAGCGAATCGCGCGGGCGCGGGTGAAGTTACCCTGCAGATTGACCCGGATGTCCCGCATCGGAACCGGCGGGAAGTAGCCGGTCTGCGAGTGGCCGCTGAGGTTGATGAGGTGCAATAGCGTACGGCCTTTCTCCTGCTGCCGCATTAGTGACATCTCGACAAGCGGATGGGCGTTGGTTTCGATTTGGCGGCGTGGGTGGAGGGAGCGGACGAGGTCGCGGAAGAGTCCGGCATGGGCGGGGAGGCTGAGGCGGTAGTACATGGCGGCGAGGTTCCATGGCAGCCAGATAACAGTTCCCTTCCCTAGCCGGCGCGTGACGATGGCAGGGGTGCCGGTGTCCTTCATGTCGATGTGAACGAACTCAGGCGGACCGAACATGGAGGGTGGGATGAGCGTGAGGGGGGCGGGTTCGGAAGTGCTCACTTCCGTGAACGGGCCGGTGAGCATGAGCAAGTCGGTGCTACGGATGGCTTCAAATTTCGCGTGATCGCGGACGCGGATGTAGCCGCGAAGATCGGGCGTGGTGTGGACGACGGGCGCGAGTTCAAACTCGGGCGGCGTGGCGTCGAGAATGAGGACTTTGCCGCCGCTTTCGGCGTACTGCTTGAGCTCAGGCGGGGCCCAATTGGTGGCGACGACGAGATCGAACTGGCGCTTGCCGAGCCAATCCATATTGTCGGAGACGGCGAAGGGAATGTGTCCCTCGCTCAATAATCGAAAGGCCCCGCGATAGGATTCCTCGCCGTAGGTGCGTCCCGTATTGGCAGGCGCGCCGAGCAGGAGCACGCGCGCGGCGCTGGATTGGCCGACGTAGTACTGCTCGTCGCCGGCGACGCGTTGGAAGATGGGCTTGACGGCTTCGAGCGCCTGCCGGTCCTGCAGGTCGAGCGTGCCGTTGACCTCGAACGTAAGCGCGCCACCATGGGCGACGTTCTGCCAGGAACGGAGGGCGATTTCACCGGCGGGAACGGTGGCGAACCGCCACCAGAAGTCGACAAACTGCATATTCAGGTTGACGGCCATTTTGGTTGGCTGGCTGTTGCGGGCGCGATTCACGCGGTCGCTGGCGGAGTAGGGCCACAGGGGCAGCGGGCGCGCGAGGGCCGTGTTCGATTCCGACATGATGCCGTCGGTGGATTCCTGAATGTAGTTGAAGTAACCGGCTTTGGGGCGTTTGGCGCGGATGAGGTCGCCGATGGCGGCGGCCACTTCGCGCGAGGCGGTAAACATGAACTTGCGATAGTCATCGTCGGCCGTTTCGGGGATGGGCTTGTTGTAGAGCTGCTTGTAGAGGCGCTGGCAGGAGTCGCAGTGGCACAGACCGACGTAGCGGCCGCTGTAGTCGCGCGACTGGTTGCCGAACATGTTGAAGAAGAGCCCATCGACGTCGTATTTTTCCAGGCCTTCGGCGAGGATCTTCATGGCCTGGCCGCGATAGTAGCCGCCGTTGATGCAGGTGGAGTAGAGGCCGTTATAGACGACAGGTTCGCCGTTGCGCTGGCGGAAGAACCATTCAGGGTGCGCGTCGAAGACGGCTTTCGCCGTCTTGCTGAGGTCGTAGCGCCCGACGACGCGAATCTTGCGCGCGTGCGCTTCGCGAACTAAATCGCCGAACATGTCGCGGCCGGGAGGCAGCTGCGGACTGGGGTAGTGGAACTCGGTTTGTGCCGGATAGTAGGCGACGATGCCGCCCATGCCCATCAGGACGACGTTGGCGCGCATGTCGGCCAGTTGCTGCGCGAGGCGAGCGGCGTCGAGAGTGGCGTCGACTTGACGCAAGTTTGTTTGCACCCAGCGGATCGGTTCCTTCATCCACCAGCCTTCCTGTGCTTGAGCGAAAGCGGCGAAGAGGAGAGCGGACAGAATGAGGGTCCTCATGCGAGATCGACGGCAATGACTTCATGGACACCGATTGGAGGGACATCGACGCTGATGACACCGTTGGCGATGCGGTGCGGCGCCGGTTTCGCGGCAACGAGGAAATGGACATTGCGCGGGCGTTTGCCTTCGGGCACGCGGATGCGGACCTGCTGCGGGGGCGAGGGAAGAATTTCGCGAACGGGGCCTTTCATCATCATGGGATTCGTGAGGTTGACGAGGTGGGCGGCGAGGGAGTCCTTTTGCATCCAGAGAGAGACGTCGAGGATGCCGCGGCCCTCGACGACGAGAGGCTGCTCTTCGTTGTGCGCCCAGGCGACTGCATTGCGCAGAAGCAGGCCGTGGTCGGGCGCGAGGACTTCCCAGAAGGTGCGGTCGAGGTCGAACGGGAAATAGACGACGCGGCCACGGGCGTGCTGGCGGAGGTAGAGGCCGGGGGTATTGGTGCGAGGGACGCGAGGGAAGACCTGTTCCATGGGAAGGTCGGGGTAGGAAGGGACGAGGGTGAGCGGAACGGAGTCGAGCGGAGTGGTGGGTTTCGCGTGGACCCATGCGGCGCCATTGACGATGCGAGTGGCGTCTTCAAGGCCGCGGACGAGAGAGTGGAATTGACCGGTGCGGGGGTCCTTGTCGACGTTGAGGTAGGAGTTTTGGACGCGGGCGTCGACGCGGCCGTCAAAGGCCGCACCAAAAAGAGAGGACAGTCCGAAATTGTTGCGCCGGACGCCCCACTCGTTGTAAAGCGAGGTTTCGTAGGTGGCGATGAGGTTGCCGCCGCGTTCGACGAACTGTGCCAGTTGGCGGCACTGGGCATCGGAGAGGGCCGCGATGTTGGGAAGGATGAGAGTGCGATACGGGGTGAGACGATCGGGGTCGAGGAGCAAATCGTGGACCATGTCGAATGGGACACGCGCTTCGACAAGCGCCTGATAGAAACCAAGCGCATGGTCTTCAACTTTCGCCCGAGCGCGCTCGCCACCGTAGAAGTTGGCGGTCTGTTGCGAATAGACGATGGCAACCCGCGCAAGCGAACGCTCATTGCGCAGGTAGCGCTCGTTCCGGTGGTGCCAGCCGTAGATATCCTCCACGACCTTAATCCAGCGACGATCGATCACTTTGCCGTTGAACTTGGTAAACCATGGACGGAGGTTGTGTGCAATACCGTCGGCGACCCAGAGCCGGATTTCGCCGGCGCCTTGCACGGAGTCCTTCCAGCGGTACTGTTCTTCGACGCCCATGCTGAAGATGCCGGCGATGGCCTTGGCGCCGAGAGTGGCGCCGTACTCCTTGCCGTTCTTGCCATTGGTCCAAGGCGGCATAAGGCCGCGGCGAGCCTGGCGGTCGGCAAACAGTGTGGGAGCAAGGTCGCCGATAGTTTTCATGTCGAGGTCGCTTAGAGCGCCGCCACCAGCGTTGGCGATGAAGCTGGCGTTGGGGTTGATCTTCTTGATCTCGCCGTCCCAGAGGCGCCAGAGCTCGAACAGCCGTGCCTGACGCCAGACGATGTACTGGCGGCGGGCTTCGTTCCGAGGGTCCTCGGTGCGCGGAAGTTCGAGGCCGGCGAACGCTTTGAAGTTGGCCTGACAGTGCTTGCAGTAGCACATGCCGGAGCCGTCCCAGCGATTGCTGAAGATGCCGTCGACGCGGTAGAGACTCATGATCTCGCGCGTAACGGCTGTCATGAACTGGAAATTGTAGGGACCGAGCCCACAGGTGACCCAGAGAGTGGGATCGGCCCAATGGCGGCGAGGCTTGCCGTTGGCCTCGACTGCGATCCAGTCGGGGTGGGCGTCGTAAACGTCTTGGTGGGCGGCATGCGGGTCGGTTCGCGCGACCACGTTCATCCCGAGTTTTCGGCATCCGGCGACGAGTTCGCCGAAGCTGTCACGGCTGCCTAGAAACTTGCTGCGGTAGTGGAGCGGGACTTTAGTTGGATAGTAGGCGACGCACCCGCCGGCAGAGAGACAGGCGGCATCGGAGTGCGTGCGCTTGAAGTAGTCGAGCCAAAAGGCGGGATCGTAATTGCCGGGATCGTCTTCGACGAGTGTGAGCTGTGCCCAGCGCATGGGGCGGCCATACCAGTCACCGGACGGCGCTGTTTGGCCCGCGGCGGAGGAGGCGAGCGCGAATGCCGATTGCGCAAGAAAGGTTCGGCGCGAGTTCATCGCCCTAGCTAATCACATTTGGGGCCGCCCTTTCCCGGAGTGCTTCAACGCTCATTCCGAAGCGTCCGAAGTAACCGTTTTCGTTGGGTGAAACGGTGAGGGAGTAGTGGGTGGGCGCGGCGCTTTCCAGTTTCACCGGCCAACCTTTTTGCATAGCTTGGCGGCAAAGCGCGGCATGGATGCCGGAGTGCGCGAAATGGTCTTCGACCACGATGGCGCGGCTGTATTGGGTAAGTATGGGACCAAGGTCGAGACAATCACAGGGTGAGAGCTTTTGGAGGATGAGGACGCCTGTTTCCGGACGCTGCTCGTGGACTTCGAGCAACGTGACCGTGGTCGTGCCGTAGCCGATCAGGAGCGGGGCGGCGGGATCGCCCTCAAGATGAAAGAAGTCGCCTTCCGGGGACTCGGGGAGCGCGGAGGATTTTGTGATCCGCACGTAAGCCGGACGGCCCCCGGCAATCAAGCGGGGCACCAGTGCGGCGGCGTAATTCTTCGACGATGGGCAGTAGATGTCGATGCCGGACCCGAGCCCGGCGAGGGTCCCCCAGTCGTCCAGGATGTGGTGCGTAGGGCCAAGCGGAGCGTTGTCCCAACCGGCTGAGGTCCCGAGCAACACAACGGGGTACTGATGAAGCAGGATGTCGTTGCGAATCTGCTCCAGCGCGCGGTGAATCAGAAAATTCGAGATGGTATAGGCGAATGGCCGGAAGCCCGCGTTTACCAGGCCGGCGGCTACGCCAATCATGTTCTGCTCGGCGATGCCCACGTTCAGGAAACGCTTGGGATAAGCTTGCTCGAATCTTTCTACAAGATTGATGCCCATGTCGGCGGTGAGGAAAAAGATTCGCTCATCCTGGGCCATGGTGGCGAACAGAGTGTCCAAAATGCTGGCTCTCACGGGATGATCTCCTCCGGGACGGCGTCCTTTGTAGCGCGGTCCAACGCAGCCAATGCTTCGGCGAAGAGCGTGTCGTCCAGCGAGCGATAGTGCCAGATGGGTTGGTTTTCCGCGAAGGGAATGCCCTGCCCCTTGGTAGTGCGAGCAATCAAGACGGAGGGTTGAGACAGGGCATGCAGCTTTCTGAGCGCCGTATCGATCGCGGCGTAATCGCCTTTCACCTCTTCGACGGCGAAGCCTAGTCCGGCGAACACGCGCCCCATGGGTTCAAGGTCGATTACTTCCCTTGTCGGGCGGATGCTGGAGATGCCGTTGGCATCAACAATTACGGTCAGGTTCGAAAGGTTGTGGTGGCGCGCAAACATCAGCCCTTCCCAATTGGAACCTTCCTGCAACTCTCCATCGCCCACGACTACATAGACACGAGCGTCGTTGAATCCTTTGGAGCGCAGGCCGTAGGCGCATCCAGCGGCAACAGGAAGACCGTGGCCTAGAGCGCCAGTAGAATGTTCGACGCCTTGGACGGCATGACTGGCGTGGCCCGCGAGAACCGAACCGTCGCGGCAGTAGTGTTGGCGGGGATCGATGTCGAGCAGGTCAAAATGCCAAAGGGTGGCATAGAGTCCCGCCGCGGCATGGCCCTTACTCAGGAAGACGCGATCGCGGCCGGCGGCCGAAGCTCGAATGCGGGGCAGATCGACCAACCCATATACCGCGCAGAGAATATCGATCACGGACATCGAAGGGCCAAGATGTGAGGCGCGCGCGCGGTAGAGCATTTCAATCGTCGTGCGGCGGACGTCAGTGGGGGAAACCATCATGCGAAGTCAGGCTCACTATTCCTTCCGCGTTATCGTTCGACAGAGGATCTTGGCTGCGTGAGGGAATAGGGAAAGATCTGGCGGATTACATGTCGTTAGGCACCGGACGTGCTCGTCAGTCGGCGACGAGCTGAACTTTTGGGAATATCACGGTATCGAATTGGCACCCGGAGTGGTCACTCCAGACTACGCGCTTGAACCAATTGGAACAATACGAGCAAAGTGGGAGCAGCATTGGATCTCGCGCTCAGTCCTTGCGTTTGAGCGTCTTTCCGATGTCGAGACCAAATTTTGGCTGGGATCGCGTGCCAGAAATTTTGATCGGCAATACGCTCTGCTTTTTTCCTTTGGACTTGCGCGTAAAGAGGGGGTCGACCGCTTTAAGAAGCAGGGCCTTTAAGCCGCTCGTTGTCTCCGACACCTTCGCATCCAAGCGGAGTTCGCCCTGAAAGTCCAGGTCCTCGTTACGCAATCCGTAGTTCCCGTCGATCGCCACCTCGGCGCCTTGTACGCGGAACGACAGCCGCTGAAATCGGATGAAACCATCTCTTAAGGAAAAGCCGCCGGCGAGGTCGGATGTCACGTTGTCGACAACCGTGTCCTCGGGGTTTCCCTGCCCTTTGCGGCTGAGTGAGTCGATCTTATCCTGAAGCTTGTTTTTCTGGAAGCGGCCGTCGTCGATACTGAATCGGCCATCCAACATGAGTTTCTCCACGACGTCGCGGTCTCCTTGAGGCAGGTCGAACTTCGTTTGAAAACGTATTGGGCCGACGAGCAATGGCTTCTTTCCACGCATGGCAAGCGTGAGCATGTCTTCGATGCGCGCCTCGGAAACATTGACGTTCAGCCGGACCGCTTTGCCCTTTTTGCCCTTTTCCCCTTCGACGGCGCCTTCGGCAACGATCTTTGAGTGAAGGAACTGCGCGTAAACAGGCTCCAGACGCGTATCTCCGTTGGTTCCGTCGACGATAGCGTGATATTGCGTGCGCAAGTGTACCGGGTTATCGCTGATGTTGAGCTTGAACTGCGGAACCTCGGCGGCGCCGTCGACTACGATTTCTTCGAGCACGCCTTTGAAGCGGCCCTCGGAGCGCAGGATTCCCGAGATGCCTTTGAAGTCGGAGAGATCGGCATCGGTGAATAGGTATTCGCCTTGCATCGGCGTGAGGCTCGGCTCATCCCCGTTCCACGGCCCGAACGCGCCGCTGCTGCGGATCAAACCGGGGGGCTTGGGATTAGTGAGTTGCGCGTCATAGCGCATGGGTTCTTTCAGACTGACATCATGCAGCCTCAGGCGACGCAGATCAAAGGTAAGGGGTTCACGTCCGGGCTTCTTGGAGA
>DASRHX010000440.1:0-7623 GCA_035650295.1 Bryobacteraceae bacterium
TGCCGGACCACGAAATGGGCGCCATCTACAGCCACTATCCCCCGCCCGCCGGCGCCGAACTCGGCCTGGGCAAGTGGACGTCGTTCGACGTCACATTTGTTGGCCGTCACGTCACAGTGCTACGCGATGGCAAGGTCTATCACGACAACGTGGAGATTCCCGGGCCGACCGGCGGCGCGCTTGACAGCAATGAAGCCGAACCTGGTCCGTTCTTCTTGCAGGGCGATCACCACGGCGTGATCAAGTACCGCAACATCACCGTCTCGCTACCGAAGAAATGATTTAGGCTCCCGCCCACTCTCCTGTAAGCTATACCGCATGTCCTCTCACCGTCCTCCGGACTGGGAACGCCTAGCCGCGACACCACAGTTCCGCCACCTGTTGCGCGCCAAGGCCGCCTTCGTCGTGCCGGCCACGCTGTTCTTTTGCGCCTATTACTTTTCGCTGCCGCTTCTTGTCGGCTATTTCCCGGAGTTCATGAGCCGTAAGATCCTTGGGCCACTGAATATCGCCTACGTGTTCGCCCTCTCGCAATTCGTGATGGCTTGGATCCTCGCCTTCCTCTATACACGTGCCGCACGGCGCTTCGACGCAATGGCGCGAGAGGTCGTGGCCCTCAACGATTTGCCGAAGGGGCCAACGGCTCAATGAACGTACCCCTCTTCATCTTTCTCGCCTTCGTTGCACTCACGCTCGCCATCACGGCATGGGCCGCCCGCCGTTCGAGCGGCGCCGCCTCTTACTTTGCAGCCGGACGGCGCATCACAGGCTGGCAAAACGGACTCGCCGTCGCGGGCGACTACATGTCCGCCGCTTCGTTCCTCGGCATTGCGGGCCTGATCGCCTTCAACGGCTACGACGGCTTTATGTACTCAGTCGGCTGGCTGGTAGCCTATCTCACCGTCTTACTCATCGTCGCCGAGCCGCTTAGAAACGCCGGCAAGTACACTATGGCCGATATACTCGCCTACCGCCTGTCGCCTCGTCCCGTCCGCGCGATGGCGGCGCTCGCCACGCTCACCGTCAGCACGTTTTACATGATTGCTCAGATGGTCGGCGCAGGCGCCCTCGTCAGTCTGCTTCTCAAAGACTCGGGCATCACCTATTCCACGGCGGTCGGGGCTGTCGGTCTGCTCATGATCGTCTATGTCGTCTTCGGCGGAATGCTGGCAACTACCTGGGTGCAGATCGTCAAAGCCATACTGCTGATGGGTGGAACGCTGCTGTTGAGCATCCTAGTGTTGAGCCACTTCGGCTTCAGCTTCGCCGCGTTCTTCGACGCGGTCACGCACGTCCGCTACACGCTCAACGGCGTGCCTGTCGAACAGGACTTCCTCACACCCGGTCTCAAGTACAAACCGCCGTATGGCGCACTCGATCTGATCAGCCTCGGCATGGCCCTCATCTTTGGCACAGCCGGCCTGCCCCACATCCTCATCCGCTTTTACACCGTGCCCGACGCCCGCACGGCCCGCGTCAGTGTGGTTTGGGCCATGGCCATTATCGGAGCCTTTTACGTGATGACCACTTTCCTCGGCTTTGGCGCCGCCACCATCGTCGGCCGTGACTTCATTGCCAGTAACGGCGGCATCAACATGAGCGCCCCGCTCCTCGCTCAGTTCCTCGGCGGCGACACCTTCTTCGCTTTCATTTCCGCCGTCGCATTCGCCACGATTCTTGCCGTCGTCGCCGGGCTGACCATCTCCGCGTCCTCCAGCTTCTCGCACGATTTTTGGACCAACGTCGTTCACCATGGCTCCGAGCGCGGTCCCTACGAAGAGGTGCGCGTGGCGCGCATTACGGCTTTCGTCGTCGGCATCGTCGCCATCGTCCTCGCCATCGCGCTGGGCCCAGGCGCAAACGTGGCATTCCTCGTCGGACTCGCGTTCTCGGTCGCCGCGAGCGCCAACCTTCCGGCAATCGTGCTCTCCATCTTCTGGAAGCGGTTCAACACGGCGGGTGCGGTGGCGGCGTTGGGAGCGGGCCTCGCCTCTTCGATCGGCCTCATTCTGATCAGTCCAGGAGTGCGCGGCCCTGCAGCGATCTTCCCCCTCGAAAACCCCGGCATCCTCTCCATCCCGATTGGCTTCGCGGCCGCCGTCATTGCCACGCTTGCAAGTAGCGACCGCTCGTCGGAAATCAAGTTCGCAGAGCTTCAGGTTCGCGGCAATACCGGACTCGGCGCGGAAAAACCAACACCGCATTGAGTGCGAGAATAGAACTCATGCGCCTCACCGTTGTCGCGTGTCTGCTCTCGCTCTCTTTGTATGCCGGAGATTGGGAATACCAACTCGCCGCCAAGTATCTGGACGCCAAGCAGCAGCAGTGGGCCGAATGGAAGCCCGCGCAAGCCGCCGGCGGCACATGTGTCTCCTGCCACACCAGCTTGACCTACTTATTCGCCCGGCCGGCGCTTCGAAAACTCTTGAACGAAGGCACCCCCACCAAGCACGAGACCGCGCTTCTTGAAAGCCTTAGGCACCGCCTCGCCAAGCCAATGCCCGAGCCGCCGTACAAGCCAGGCTTCTCAGCGGAATCCGTCATCGCCGCCGTCGCGCTCGCACCAGACACCGCTGCACTCGACCGCATGTGGATAACTCAACTTCGCGAGGGTCCGAATGCGGGCTCCTGGGGCTGGTATGCGCTTGATCTGGACCCGTGGGAAACAACCGCTTCCCCCTATTTCAGCGCCACGCTTGCCGCTCTGGCGGTAAGTTCCATGCCGGTCGAGTACCGCGCCCGCCCCGACGTTGCCCCACGTATCGCCGCGCTCATCGCATACTTACAGAAGAACCAAGCAGGTCAGCCCCTTCACAATCGCCTGGGCCTTCTCTGGTCCGCGCAAAAATTACCCGGCCTTATGACCAAGCAGGCGCGAGAGGCTCTCATTGCCGAACTCTGGAAGCTGCAACAGAAGGACCATGGTTGGACGCTGGAATCGCTCGGTCCCTGGGGACCGCATGCGAACGCCCCGGCTGCGATCCCCGGCTCTAATGCCTATGCCACCGCGCTCGTCACTTACACGCTTCAAAAGGGCGGTGCATCCCACAAGGACAAACGGCTGATGCAGGCACTCAATTGGCTTGCAGCGCATCAAGACCCGGCCACCGGAGCGTGGTCCGCGCAATCCATGAACAAGGCATATCCCGCGGGCTCCATGCAGGTCGATTTCATGCGCGACGCCGCCACGGGATACGCCGCGGCTGCACTGGCCGAATTCGACTTACACTAATCGAGCTAATTCGCCGCTTTGCGCAGCGCATTCAGACGCGGTTTTCTGCTCTTGGGACTATCCAGACTGAACGATCGCACGTCGCCCAACTCTCGCGCCCAGGCCTCAGTGCGAGCCACCTTTTCCTTTAGCGCCTTCTCCACTTTCACCCAACTCGCCCAAACAATCTCGCCCGCCTCCGGATCGAATTCCCACAGTCCAATCACGCGCCCACGATCCACAATCGCATTGCTCTCCAGGTCGCTCAGATGCCCTTCCAGCCGTGGCAGGTCCACTTCGTCAGCCAAACCCGCCGCATCTCGCCGCAGCAGGAAAAGGCCGTCGAGACTGCTCAGCAACGAATACCGCGGCTCCTTCGGCGCAGTAAACTTCGCGAAGGCATCGGCATCTTCCGGCAGGAGCCACCGCCCGCTTCCCTTCTCCACCTCGACCAAGCCCAACCCTTCCACGGCGTCTTTCGCGGCCTTCACACCCACACCCGAGAACCTCTGAAACTCCTCCATCGTCGCCGGACCAGTCCAAGCAAAGTACCGTCGCGCCAAGTCCCGCATTACTTCCGCAACAGGCCTCGGTTTCTTCGCGAATGGTCCAGGTTTCCACCGCGCATAGCGGTAACGCTGCGTATCGAATCGCCCGTTCAGTGGCACGCGGCGTATCTCACCCGCCAGTTGCAGGCGCCCGAGCGCCACGGGTAGAGTCGTCGTCAAACCCTTCTTCACACCCTCAGGTCCGAAATTGCGAACCAGCTTTCCCAACGCCTCGCGTAACTCCTCCGGCGTTTTCTCTCCTTTGTCCAGCTCCTTAACCACCGCGTCGCCAAGCTTCGCGATTTCCGCTTCGGTCGCACCCAGTTTCATCGCGACTTTCAACTCCGCACTCTTGTCCGCCGCCTGCGCGCACTCCAGCCCAAACGCAAAATCCTCCGCGCCCAGCACATAGGTGCATCCGCGCGCGCTCGGCAACTCATACACCTCCATGCGCGCCGCCGCCGCGTCCACATCTTTGTTTGTTGCCCCGCATCGGGCGAATAAGGTCGCATACGGCCCCGCCCCGCCAACCGATCGAGCCCAACCCGTATTCGCCAATATCCCGCCCATGCCCGTCCTCGCCAAGGAGCCATCCAGGCCTTGTTTCTTCCACCACCACGCCCGCAATCTTCCCGCATCCATACGAAAAAGCTTAACTTGCCCGCAAACAGTTGCAACAGTTGGCCCCGCTACCGCATCCTAGTGAGGTGCACGCTCGAGACGTTGTTCGCGCCTGGGGCGCCATACTTTCTGGTCGTCCCCCTGTCCTATCCATAGAAGTTACCCGGGAATGCCCGCTGCGTTGCCCCGGATGCTACGCCTACGAACCCGATCACATCGCCGGACATGCAGGCCTGCGTACGCTCGCCGATTACAAAGGCGACAGCCTGGTGAAGCGCGCGATTGAATTAGTCGATCGCGTGCGCCCGCTTCACGTCTCGCTTGTCGGTGGCGATCCGCTCGTTCGATTTCGCGAGATGGAAGCCCTCGTGCCGCAAATCCTCGCACGAGATATCCACGTTCAACTCGTGACCAGTGCATTCCGCCCGCCCGCGCCGGAATGGGCTGCCATGCGCCGAATGACTATTGCCGTTTCCATCGATGGCCTTCCCGCCGAGCACGACGTGCGCCGCGCACCTGCTACATACGACCGCATCCTAAAGAACATTGCGGGAAGCCGCGTCACCATTCACTCGACGATTACTTCGCAGATGTTTTCGCGCCCTGGTTATTTAGAAGAGTTTGTCGCCTTCTGGTCGCCGCGCCCGGAAATCCAGCGCATTTGGTTCAGTCTCTTCACACCACAGCGCGGCGCAACCGATGCGGAGATCCTCACACCCGCGCAACGCGTGCAGGCCATCGAAGAACTAACCGAGCTACGCCTTCGCTACCCAAAGCTCGACATGAGCTCGCGGCTATTGCCGGAGTTCCTCAACCCACCGTCGTCGCCGGCGAACTGCATCTTTTCCAAGGTCACCGAAACGCTATCGGCCGACCTGACCAGCCGCGTCACGCCGTGCCAGTTCGGCGGCGATCCCGATTGCTCGCAATGCGGCTGCATTGCGTCGATGGGCATGGCTGCAGTCGGCCACTACAAGCTCGGCGGCATTGTCCCGTTGGGCAGCATCTTCAAGGCATCGGTAAAGGTCGGGCAGCTACGCGCGCAACGCAGGCGGCCGCATGTTCCGGCAATCGACGCCCCCGCACCAGTACCCGCCGGCGTTTCGAATCCTGAGTAAGATCGAACCTTCTACGCGATAATTGGCCCATGATTACTGGCATCGAACACACTGCCATCGCCTCATACGACATCGCCGCGCTGGCACAGTTCTATACCGATGTCCTCGGCTTCGTTATCAACTACCAATCGCCAAATGCAATTTTCGTGAAGTCGCCCAACGGCGTCATGCTGGAACTGATTCACGCCACCGAAGACCGCGGTCCACAGACGATGAAGACGCAAGGCATTCGTCACATCGCGCTCGCAGTTTCGGACTTCGACGCCGCCTATCAACGTCTGAAGGACCACAATGTTGCTTTCCTCGCCGAGCCCCAGGAGTCCAAAGGTAACAAGGTCGTCTTCTTTGCCGACCCCGATGGCAACTACCTGCACCTGCTGTACCGCGCGACACCTTTGCCGTAAAGACCCGTCTCTACGGTTATGGCTCGTTTGTTAGTCTTCCTCCTATGCTGCGCGCTCTCATTAAGCGCCGCCATCGACGATTAGGAGAACTTGAAATCGCTTCGCGCAGGTGAGCGTGTGTGGGTGCAGCACCGCGATGGCAAAACGATTCGCCATCGCAAGGCTGTCGCGTCTACGTGGTCTCCCGGATCACTAACCATCCGTTATAAGGATCGGGATCTCATCATCCCTCGCGGAGATCTGTTGAAACTCTCCACGTACGCCGGTAAGAGCCGAGCAAAGGGAGCAGGCTACGGAGCGCTCGCTGGCGCGGCTGCCGGAGCTGCCGTGTATGGAATCCTCGCCCTCAGCGCTGACGATCTCGACGTTTCGCCGGCGCTGATCATCGGAGGCGCGGCGCTCTTGTTTGGTGGCATCGGGGCAGTCGCCGGCCTCTTCGTGGGAGCCACGAAGACCCAGACCATTTATCGAGCAAAGATGCCGTAAGAGTCTATCTATACGCGCCAGAGCATTACCGGACGGCCGCCCACCTCGATCCGCTTCTCCGGCTTCCAGTCCCCCATGTCGAACTGGTGCGACACGACGCGCGTGCCTGGCTTCAGCTCCTTCTGGAGCTTCGGCCGCAACTTCATATTCACGGTGGTCAACAGGTAGAGCGTAACCACTGTCGCCGCCTTTATATCTGCCGCGAACAGGTCCTGCTCGATAAACTTCACCTTGCCGGTCACATCATTCTTCGCGGCGTTCTCATTGGCTTCTTTGATGCGATCCGGATCGATGTCGATCCCGACACTGTTTGCCCCGAACTTCTTGGCAGCCATCACGACGATTCGCCCATCGCCGCAGCCCAGATCGTAAACGGTGTCGCTGGCCGATACCTCCGCCAGCTTCAACATAGCTTCGACCACTTCGTCGGGCGTAGGCACAAAGGGCACTTCGCCTTTTCCTTCGAGGTATTGCCCGCGTGCCGGTATCACCAGGGCGGGAAGCATAGTCAGCAGAGTTCTTCGCTGCATCATGACGGAGATTATATGCGAGGTGAACCACGGATTCCAGGGGCGACTCAGCGCCCGTTCGTTCGACCCACGTTCCGCCGCCGGTCCAGCTTATTTGCGTAGAACAGGCGGGGTTAACCGAAGCACGAAGTAGCTGGCTATCCCCAGCATACTGCCAAGGCGCAAGTAGTCCAAGGCCGGTCCGTCCGTCAGCGCGTTTGCTGTCGTATTGGCAGCAGAAAACGCAAGTCCGGCCCCACCTGCCCACCTCACCCATCGGAATGTATCCTTCCATTCCGGCTCTACTTCCCAGCAGTCGACACCAACTAGGGAGCCCAACATAACGGCCGACAGTGCCCAACTGACCGCTTCTGAGAGTCCTTCATTCCACGGCATGCCCACAATGCCCCACACCCACAAACACAGGCCAACGGCGATGAAACTCCAGCCGACGCCCACCAAAATCTTCGCCGCGAGTAAATTCGGTGCAGCCACTTATCAACTATAAGAAGTCTCCTACCAATTGCACATAGGGCGAATCCCTCAGCTCCGCGCCGCCTCGACGCGCTGAAGGTACCGCCAGTAACGGATGATCTGTGTCTGCAGAAGGCCAACTCCGCCCAGCGAGCCCCAGGTGTCGGCCCCAATCGGTCGTTCTCAACGTTATACAGCACCCAAATCACGTACACCCCAAGCATAAGCTGAGCGTAGAAAAGCGGCCGCAGC
>DASRHX010000441.1:0-4325 GCA_035650295.1 Bryobacteraceae bacterium
TTGATTATGGCTTGGACTATCCCCACGGGTCATTGAAAAACGTTCTGGAGTTCGCTACCCAACACCCGAATTGCATCCGAGAGTGTGAAGCAAGTGCCAGCCGAGAGATCAAGCACTGTCTGGAAGAACCGCCGAATGAGAGATCAGAAGCTCGGCGGCTCCAGCATCGGATCAAGCGTCAACTGCTCCTGGCAAAGGACGGTCTGGCGTGGACGGAGCTGGACCACCGGCTGGGGGTCAAGAGTTGCTATTGGAACGTCGTCCGATACTCCCGGCTCGCGAAGTGTCTCTGCGTGCTGGCGGCCCTGTGGCGTTATCGGCACCGGCGCTTTCCACAGATCCCTCCGTATTCGTCCCACACAGCGGCAGTCCGCCTAGCGCGGCTCTGGCAGCTGAGAGAGCGCGGGTGGAAAGCAGTGCGTGACCATCTGGGCCGGTGCGGCATCGATTGGCAAGCGGGCGTGGTCGCGCACCTGGGTGAAACGACCAACCCATGTTGCGTCACAGCGGGAGGCACGCAAAAGTCGGTGCGTCAGGACAGAGACGGAAACCTCTGGGTGGTTAACTACAGCCCGGAAACTCTCATGAACCCCGTACTCGCCTCCATTTTCGCGCGACTAAGTGGATGCCCTGGTACAGAGATATGCCCCTCTTTCCTTGATTATGACCCGCGTAACCAGCAACCTTGTTCCGTTCAACCCTGTATTAAGGCGCAGCCGGTAGCGCGGTTCGACTCCCTCTCCAGGAATGATCTGATTCATTTGATCGGCGGCAGCCGGCGGCGCGCGTCACAAATACTCTGCAAAGCCGTGATGCAGTGGATTGTCGAAAACAACGATGGGAACCAAGTAATCATAGATGGACTTGGCAACTGCATCTCGATCGATCAGGATCGGTCCTTCCTTATCGACGATCAGCGGGCAATGACAGACTGGCCGTCCGCGTGTGATGCAAAAAACAAGACTGGCGTCTCCGTAGTGCGTGCAGAGCTGATTGAAGCGACAGCTCGAATCTCCGGAGTCTTGGAAGATTTGGCCGCCTTCGTGGCCCGGGTGGAGGCCATCCCGGCGTCGATTTACGAAGGGTTGGTGCGGAATGCCTCGTTCCGCGAAGAGCAGCTCTGCGGTCTATTCTATCTGAGACCGATGGGCCCCCGCGCACTCGATTCGATCGAGGCTCTGGAGCGCTGGATCGCGCATCTTCTCGCCCGCAAGTTGATGGTTCGCGCCACACTTGTCCAGCGCTTGGGTGAAGTTTTCGGCACCGCCATGCGCCATTTGTGAATTTTGCTAAGATTAACGCTTGGAAACTCCGTCGTCATGCGTTTCGCGAAAATAAAAACGGGACTAGGCCAACATCAACATCCAACGACAAATCCAATGAAGGTCATTGTCACAGGGGCTACCGGTAAACTCGGCATTCATGTTTGCCGCACACTCGTAAGTGCGGGCTTCAGCGTGCGAGCAACGGACAAGATATATCGTCGTCAAGTGCCCGTAAGGCTGGAGTTAGCGAATCTGCTGGATCGGGACGCTTGCTACCGCTTAGTGGCGGCATCTGACGCAGTGGTGCATCTGGCCGGCTACTCCGACATGGCAATCAGTGATGCGCAAAAACTCTTCAACGAAAATGTAGCAATAAATATGAATGTGTTCCAAGCGGCACAACAGACCGGGGTTCATAGTATTGTTTTCTCAAGCTCGATTCAAGTGCTCGGGGGCCACAGTTCATCGGAGCGCCCTTCGCGCGCCTTTTTGCCATACTTGCCCCTCGACGGTGATGCGCCTGCCAATCCCGACAATGCCTATGCGTTGAGCAAACTGGTGGGCGAAATAATGTTGCAGTATTTCGCCGGAGCTAACATGAACTGTGTCGCGATCCGGTATCCTTGGCTTATCGATCCTGCCAAGCACGACTTTCATAAACACAAAAGCGGGCGCGAAAAAAAAGTGGACGGCGTTTTTAGCTATCTCTCGTTTAGCGATGCGGCCGACCTTATTGCAGCAATTCTACGCGCGTCACTGCCAGGCTTTCGCATTTATATGCCTGCACATCCAAACAATCGCCTAGGACGAGCCACAGCAGATGTGGTCAGGAAATACTACCCGAACGTTCACTTGCGACGCCCACTGCACGAGATCAAGGCCTTGATCGATATTTCGCGCATTGAGACTGAGACGGGTTGGTCCCCAACTCGTCCCTAGCTTGGATCGAATTTGCTGGCTCGGCAGGGCAAATAACGATTTTGTCGGGTCCGAAACCGCTGTTGGCGAAAATAGGTACAACTATCAGCCATTTGCGCCGGCGTCCCGACGTGGCCCGACATTCGATCGCCGCAAAAGGTTGAGATGTGTGACTTCTTGGCGCCGGGTCGAAACGGGAAGGCCACGATCATGCGACGAATTTTTGATCGTTCGGCGATCGGAGAATATCTCTTTGACAATCTGACCGACATGCGCGCCCCACAAGTCCAGGGCTGCCCGACGCTCTGCCAGAAATTCGTGCCGTTGATATACGGCCGCAGCACCCGAAATCGTGCCGGACTGGTGATTAAGGATCTTATCCGCAACATGAGGCGCAACGCCCAAGCGGGCCATGCCAGAGACGCAGGTCCGGCGCAGGTCATGCAGGCGCCACCCGGTCACCCCAGAGCGCCGGTCGAGCAAACGTTTGGCGCGACCAAAATTTCGGAAAGACTTGCCTCCGAGCGGCGAGAAGATCAGCGCCCCGCGCCGGTCGGCACGCTTCAGCACAGCCGCCGACTGGTCGGAGAGGTGCACGACGTGCGACTTCGCATTCTTAGTCCTTGATTTGGGGATCGTCCAAACTCGCTGCGCGAGATCCAGCTCCTCCCAAGTCAACCGTGCGACCTCCTCGCGGCGCTGGCCCGTGAGCGCCAAGAGTTCGACAATGCCACCGTAGGGACCGCTCATCATTCTGGCGGCACGGATGATCTGGGCGAGCTCCTTGTCGTCCAGCACCCGGTCCCGAGCGACTTCCTTCGCAGGGAGCGGCACCCCCTCAGCCGGGCTTTGATCGAGAACAGCTCGACCCACGCACCAGCGTAGGAACGTCTTAAGCGACTTCAAGGTTTTGTTAGCGGCCCCGGGTGCCCCGCGCTGTTCGATCGCGGAGATGGCCTCAACCACGTCGCGCTTGGTAATCTCATGAATGCTCCTGCCGGCCCAGGGCTTTCCCACCTCCCGACGCAGAAGCCTGGAAATCTCGCCCCCAGAGCGGTTCTGTGACAGCCGTTGGGTCATGAAGGTCTCCAGCAGATCTTCCACCCGATCTGCTACCACTCGTCGCTTCGCCTCGCGTTTTTCAGCTGCTGGATCGCGGCCATCAAACTTGGCCGTGAACACCTTCCGCGCTGCCACCCGCGCCTGATGAAGGGTCACGCGTCCGTAGGACCCGATCGTGTATTTGCGCAGCTTCGAGCCGGCACCGCCGGTACGGTACAGGACGATGAATACCTTGCGGCCCTTGGGTGTGACCTTGACGCCGAAGCCGGGGCAGCCGGCGTCCCAGTAGACAACGTCGGACGCCGGAGTCGGCAGCGCGTCGATGGCACTCTTGGTCAATCTGATGCGAGGCATGGTAGTAGGGGCCCTGTCGGGCGGTGCTACCTTCACTCCACATAGGTAGCACCGCAAATGAAATGACAGGATCGACCGTGATACTCGGTCCGCATTGACGCAAGGGAAATCAGCGCGTTATGAACCGCAAGCTATCAACTTCCATCTCGGGGAAACACCGCCCCGAGAACTATGGGAGAGGGAGCCGGCCGAGTCCGCCGCTCCTTCGGTAGCTTCCATCTCCATCACTTCGCCGGACCAACGGCGATGTCGCCGTAGTCGCGCTGGGCGGCTTGGCGCGAGACGTAGCCCATCGCCAGGTCGCGGGCGATGCGGGCGGGGTCGCGCCGGCGCGGATCGCCGAAGCCGCCGCCGCCCGGCGTCTCGAGCCGCACGCGCTGGCCGCGCGTGATGATCACATCGGTGATCTTGGAGACGAGCGGCGGCTGCCGCTCGCCCGCGCGCGTGTCGTAGAAGAAGCGGTTCAAGGCCGCAGGTCCGCCGCCGTTGACGCCGAAGGGCGGGAACTTGCCGCGCTCGCCCAGCAGGAACACCTCGGTGTCGCCGTCGGCCAGCGCCTCGATCTCGTAGATCGCGCCGAGCCCGCCGCGATGGGTTCCGGCGCCGCCGGAATCCGGGCGCAGCGCCCACTGCGTGAACATCACCGGATAGAGCGACTCGAGAATCTCCAGCGGCGGGATGGTGGCGGTCGAGATCGGATTGTTGGCGTGGTTGAGGCCGTCGCCC
>DASRHX010000442.1:0-12529 GCA_035650295.1 Bryobacteraceae bacterium
GGCGCTTCTGTGCCCAAGGCCGACGTACGCCTTCGCGATGCCAATGGCCGCGAACAGCGCACCACCACCAACGACAATGGCAACTATGAAGTGCGCGTCCCGCGGCCCGGCAATTACACACTCGTTGTGCAGATGAAGGGCTTCACGCCCTACACCGTCGGAGCGATCGAGATCAACCAGATGCTGAGTTTCAACGTGCAGCTCACCATCGCCACGCAGGCGGAAAAGGTCGACGTACAGGATGCCGTGCAAGGCGTTACAACCGATCCCCTCGACAACGCCGGCGCGATCACACTTAAGGAAGAGGACCTCAAGAGTTTCTCCGACGACCCCGACACGCTCTCCGACGAACTGCAGGCTCTTGCCGGTCCCGGCGCGGGCCCCAACGGCGGGCAGATTTATATCGACGGTTTCACCGGCGGCAAGATGCCGCCGAAGTCATCCATCCGCGAGATTCGCATCAACCGGAACCCTTATTCGGCCGAATTCGACCGCATTGGCTTCGGACGCATCGAAATACTAACCAAGCCCGGCACGGACAAGTTTCGCGGCGATGCCTTCTTCAATTTCGGCGACCGTGTCTTTAACTCGCGCAATCCGTTCGCCGATAACAAGCCACCTTACCGGACGATGATGTACGGCGGCCGCATCTCCGGTCCCATTAACAAGAAGTCCTCCTTTGGTCTCGATATCGAGGGCCGCAACGTCGACGAAAACGCCGTCGTCAACGCAACCATCCTGAACGCCGAACTCGTTCCGACACCGTTCCAGCAGGCCGTCGTGACACCCCAGACACGCTATTCGATTTCACCGCGACTGGACTATGCGCTGAACGATAGGAACACGCTCGTTCTTCGCTACGCCTACACGCCGATGAACTCCGACAATCGCGGCGTTGGCGACTTTGCCTTGCCCACGCGCTCATATGACACGCGCGACCGCGACCACACGATTCAGTTCACCGAAACTGCCGTCCTCAGCGCCCGCTCAATCAACGAATTCCGCTTCCAGTTCAACCGTTCGACTCTACGCCAATTCGGCGACAACTCGGTACCGGCCGTTAACGTCCTGGAGTCGTTCAACGGCGGGGGCGCGCAAACGGGTCTCGCCGATCAACGGACCAACGGCTTCGAATTCAACAACTCGACCAGCTACATCATGGGCAAGCACTCGTTCAAGTTTGGCGGACGCGTGCGTGGCGCTTCGCTAGACGACATTTCGCCGAACAACTTCGGTGGCACCTACTCTTTTGCCGGCGGCTTCGCGCCCCAGCTCGACGCGAACAATAACCCCATCGCAGGCGGCGGTCTGGTCGAGATCACTTCGCTCGAACGCTATCGCCGTACGCTGCTCTTCCAAGGCCTGGGCTACACGCCCGCGCAGATTCGCCTTCTCGGCGGCGGCGCCAGCCAGCTCACCATCAACGGCGGCAACCCCGAAGCGAGCGTCCGCCAGTGGGATAGCGGTTTGTTCGGCACATGGGACTGGCGCGCCTCCGCGCGCCTCACTCTGAGCGGCGGACTGCGCTGGGAAGACCAAACCAATATCAGCAACCACAATAATTTTGCGCCGCGCTTCGGACTTGCCTACGCGCTCGATGGCCGCAATGGCAAGGCGACGAAGACCGTCCTGCGCCTTGGCAGCGGCATCTTTTATGACCGGGTCGACGACACGCTCACTCTCAATGCCCTGCGCTTCAACGGCGTGAACCAGGTGAACTACATCGTCCCCAACCCCGACTTTTTCCCCAACACCCCGAGCACCGCGGAACTGGCCCCGTTTGCGAACCTGCTCACCATACGGCAGCTTGCGAGCGACATGAAGGCGGGCTATCTGATCCAGTCCTCGGCCGGCATTGAGCGCCAATTGCCCAAGAACACCACCATGGCCGTGAACTACATCTTCAGCCGCGGCGTAAACCTGCTGCGTTCGCGCAACATCAATGCGCCACTCGCCGACGGAACGCGCCCATATGGCGACGCGGGCAATATATTCCTCAACGAATCCACCGGATTCAGCCGCCAACACCAGATCATGACGAACTTCAACACGCGTTTCAGCCGCTACGTGAGCCTCTTCGGCTTTTACCTGTTGAACTACGCGCGCAGCGATACAGATGGCGCCGGCAGCTCGCCCGCCGACCCCTACAATATGCATAGCGAATGGGGACCTTCGCGCATGGACACGCGGCATCGCGTGGTGATGGGCGGTTCGATCAACGCCAAGTGGGGCATTTCGCTGAACCCCTTCCTAATGGCCGCCACAGGCTCGCCCTTCAATATCGTGACCGGCCGCGACTCCAATGGCGACTCGCTGTTCCTCGACCGCCCGGCCTTCGCGACAGACCTGAACGCGCCTGGTGTGGTCCAAACCGCGTATGGAAACTTCCAGACGATTACGGGGCCGAACTCTACGCTGATTCCGCGCAATTATGCGCGCGGCCCCGGCCAGTTTACGCTCAACCTCCGCCTCGGCAAGTCGTGGAGCTTCGGTGGCAACTCCGAAGGTGCCTCGGCCGGACCCGGCGGTGAAATGCATATGGGTCCGCCTCCCGGCGGTCCCGGCGGCGGAGACCGCGGCGGCCCCGGCGGTGGTGGGATGCGCGGCGGCCCTGGCGGCGGTGGCGGCATGCGTGGCGGAGGCGGACCTCCGATGGGCATGTTCGGCGGAGGCGGCAATTCCCGTCAGAAGTACACTCTGACGCTGTCGGTTCAGGCCCACAACCTTCTGAACAATGTGAACCTCGCGGCACCCACGGGGAACCTGACTTCGCCTCTTTTCGGTATCTCGACGCAGACCGCGGGGGGCTTCGGTCCCATGGGCGGGAGTGCTGGACCGAATCGTCGCATCCAGCTTTCGCTCCGCTTCTCGTTCTAGCGGGCCTACAAGTTCTTGTGACCAGCCTCCACCCACCCTGGCTGGCGCAAGCGGGCGTGACGTCTCCCCACGTTACGCCCACCACACTTCCCACGGGGCTTCGATCTTTCGAGGCCCCGATTTTTCTACAATACTCACAATGCTGTGGTCCCTCGATTCTCTTCTGGGCTACGCCATCCATGAGCAGGACGGCGACCTCGGCAAGGTCCACGATTTCTACTTCGACGACGACACCTGGACTATCCGCTACTTGGTGGTCGAGACCGGCCGCTGGTTTCACCGCAAGCGTGTGCTGATCGCCGCGTCGATCGTCACGCAGAGCGGTTGGGAGAAGCGGAAGTTTAACGTCCCGCTGACCAAGGAGCAGGTGCGCCGCAGTCCTCCCATCGATACCGACGCCCCGGTCTCTCGCCAGCACGAGATTGAAATGCAGAACCACTACGGCTGGCCCGCTTACTGGACCATGGAGCCGTACGTGCTCGTGCCGCCACCTGAAGCGGTGTCCCCGACGACCGATCGAACTTCCCTTGGCGACCCCCATTTGCGCAGCTTTCGCGAACTCACCACATACCGCGCCTGGACGAGCGACGGATTTGCCGGCTTCGTCGAGGACCTCTACGTCGATGACGCCGACTGGAGTATTCGCGGCCTCCGCGTCGCTCTCGGCGAATGGTGGCCGCACAAGATGATCGGTCTCGAGCGCCACCATGTCTCCGAAATCTCCTGGCGCGAGAAGCTCGTCCGCTTTTCACTCAGCCGCAAACAGATGGAGGAGGCGCCGCCGCCCGTCCGTAGCACGGCGTCACATTGATCGGCGCGCGTTTGCGGGAGTCACAAGTAATCGTGAAATCTTAAGCGCCATTCTCCTCAACCGCTTCCGACTCCTCCGGCGGTGTGGCTCCTCACGCGTCCTTCTACACTGGGGCCGACATGAAGCTCAAACATTCCGCTTTTGCATCCTTCGAAGCATACGGTCCACGTCCCGGACGCTTCCCCCTCCCATTGCCTACTCAACCCGCACCTGTGCCGAATCAGCCAACTCCAATTCCCAATGACGTGCCGCCGGCAAAGACTCTAACGTGGAACTTTTGAAAGGCCGCGAATGCGTCATTGATGACCAGATCACGGTAACCCTCTTCCACCAGCACTCGTCCGAACGCTAGCGTGGCGCCCTAGGGCTCCACGAAATTCTTGGTGGGATTGTCAGGGAATTGTGATGAGAAATATTACACTACTGCTCTGTCTGGGGTTGCCCCTCGCCGCGCAATCCATACCGGCCACGTTGGCTGGGGCCGGCTATCGAACGCCCCCGAGCGCCATCGAAGCCGCTCCCGGACAGGTACTGATCGTTTCGTTGAATGGCGCTCAAACGCGCGTGCCGAATCCTGTCTTCGGCACTTTCGACCCGGTCACCGGCATGTCCGCTGCGGTCGCCGGCTTCTCCGCTCAATGGTGCAATCGCGAGGCCGCACGCCGGTTGGCATCTATGGCGTCGGCCAAACACCGTGCGCGACACCTTCTATCCCCTGTGTGCCGGCGACCAATATTACGCTAATAGTTCCTTTTGCACTCGTCGACACGGCCAATGCCAATGGGTTCGCCAGCCTCGAGGTTAAGGAAGGTAATAACATCCTGGCCAACATCGCCGTCCGCGCCGTCTCCGACAAGGTGCATGTGATTACTTCGTGCGATGACAGCCTTGTCTACTACAGCGTCTTCGGTGAAGAGAATCTCACCAATTGCACGGCCGCCGCGGTCCGTCCGCGCGGAGGATTGATCAAACCGGAGCGCCCCCGTTCATCCTGGCGAACCACTGGTCGCGTTCGCATATGGAATGGGGGATACGAATCCGAGTCCCGCTACCGGCGCCGCCTTCAAGCCGGCCCTCACCAAGCAGCCGTTTGTTTTGCGCTATGCCGTCGCCGGTGGACCTGTCTTTTGGGCCCAGGCGCCAGACGGTGTTTCCTTGGCGACTATGAATGGAACTTATCAGGTCCACTTCACCGTGCCGCCGCTCCCCGACAACACGCCGCTGCCGGCGTGCGGTGAGAAGGGCCTCTACGGCAACATGACGGTCACGCTTTCCGGCATTCACTCGACCGACAAGTTCGAGTTGTGCGTCCAGCCCTAAAGCTCGGCTAGCGAATCGTAGGCCAATGTGCTGGTGATCACCACTGCGCACAGCACGACCACCCACAGGCATGCCAGCTCGACTGGATTTGCCGGAAATTCGAGAATCAGCCGCAGGAACGTTTCCATGGAGCCTCCCTCAGGCCAGCATTTTCTTGACGACGTTGCCCGCGACGTCGGTCAGCCGGAAATCGCGGCCCATAAAGCGATAGCTCAGCCGCGTGTGATCGAACCCGAGGCAGTGCATCATGGTCGCCTGCAGGTCGTGAATGTGCACCTTGTCTTCCGTGATGAAGAAGCCGAGGTCGTCGGTCTTGCCCACCACCTGGCCGCCCTTGATGCCGCCGCCCGCAAGCCACATCGAATAGGCCAGCGGATGGTGGTCGCGCCCGGCATTGTCGGCATCGGCCGTGTTGCGAATCTCACTCACCGGCGTGCGGCCAAACTCGCCGCCCCATACGACGAGCGTGGAATCGAGGAGCCCGCGCTGTTTCAGGTCTTTGATCAGTGCGCCCGCGCCGCGGTCGGTCTTAGCGCAGTTATCTCTCAGTTTCGTGTTCAGGTTGGTGTGTGAATCCCAGGAGGCGTCCATCAGCATGATGAAGCGCACGCCGCGCTCAACCAATCTACGGGCGAGCAGGCAATTGGTGCCGAACTGCTTGGTCTTTTCGTCGTTGATGCCGTACATTTCGAGTGTTTCGGGCGACTCTTTGGCGAAGTCGGTCAGCTCCGGGCCCGCGGTCTGCATGCGGAACGCAAGTTCGTAAGAGGCCATACGCGCCGCGATTTCGAGATCGCCCGTCTCGTCGAGTTTCTGTTGATTCAGGTCGCGCACGGCGTCGAGCACCGCGCGTTGGCCATGCGGCGTCACGCCCTTCGGGTTCGACAGATAGAGAATTGGATCGCCCGCGCTGCGCAGCGGCGTCCCTTGATAAGTCGAAGGCAGGAAGCCGCTCGAGAAGTTTGTTGCGCCGCCCGAGGTGCCGACACCGGAAGAGAGCACGACGAAGCCTGGTAGATTTTCGCTTTCGCTGCCGAGTCCGTAAATCGTCCAGGCACCCATCGTCGGCCGCCCGAACTGCTGCGTGCCTGTGAACAACATCAACTGCGCCGGGTGATGATTGAATGCCTCGGAATACATCGAACGCACGACGCACATATCGTCTGCGTTCTGCGCCATATTGGGCAGCCAGTCGCTGAACTCGAGGCCCGACTTGCCGTGCTTCTTGAACTCGCGCGAGCTGGCGAGAATGGCCGCGTTCGGCTTGGTGAAGGCGAGCTGCAGTTGCGAGGTGATCGACGCGGGAGCAGCCTGCCCGTGATACTTCTGCAACTCCGGCTTCGGATCGAGCAGGTCCATTTGGCTCGGCCCGCCTTCCATGAAGAGGAAGATGACGCTCTTTGCCTTGCCAGGGAAATGCGGCGCTTTTGGCGCGAGCGGATCGGTTCGCTTGGCGCTGGAAGCGGCATAGCCGTTGCGCGCGAACAGATCGCCCAACGCCAGCGCGCCGACGCCGCCGGCCATCTCGCTGAGGAGCTTCCGTCTGGATTTCAGAATTTGAAAGTCGCGCAGGTCCATAGTTACTGCCTCACAATAAACTCGTCCGTGTTCAAGAGCGCGCGGCAGACGGCCACAAGCGGCTTCTCGTTTGCCAACTCATCCATCAGCTTCGACAGCCGCGCCCTTTCTGCATCGGTAGCCTCGCGCCCCCAGGTCAGGCTCGCCGCGTACGCCACGCGCTCGCCCGCCGGCGCTTCCTTTTCCACGCGCCAAGCCAATGCATTCGCCGCCTCATAAAACACTTCGTCGTTCAACAGGTTCAACGCCTGCAGCGAGGTATTCGACCGCGTGCGGCGCGAACAGGCCACGGTCGAATCGGGCGAATCGAAGTTCATCAGCATCGGATAGGGCGCAGTGCGCTGAAAGTGAATATATAGGCCGCGGCGATAGCGGTCCGGTCCAGTGCTCACGACCCACTTGTTGTTGTTCGCATAGGTTAATTGCTCGACACCGGCCGGCTGCGGCGGTTTCACGCTCGGGCCGCCCACGCTCGAATTCAATAGACCACTTACTCGCAGCGCCGCGTCGCGAATCGATTCGGCCGAGAGGCGCATCCTTTGTTGGCGCGCGAGGAGCGCGTTCTCCGGATCGCGTTCGCGCAACTCGTGGCGCGCCTTCGACGATTGCCGGTAAGTGGCGCTCGTCACAATGGCGCGGTGCAGCGCCTTCATGTTCCATCCGGAGTCGCGGAAGTCGGCCGCCAACCAATCGAGCAGCTCCGGATGCGTCGGCTTCTCGCCCATCTTGCCGAAGTCCTCGCTCGTTCGCACGAGACCGCGTCCGAAATATTCCTGCCATATGCGATTGACGATCACTCGAGGCGTCATCGGATTGTCAGCGCGGACCAACCATTGCGCCAGGGCCAATCGAGTGGGCTCGGGTACCCCAAGGGCAGGCAACACGCCTGGCACGTCGGCATCAACCGGTATGCCCGGCTTGTTCCATTGGCCTTTCACGCGGAGGCGCGTCTTCTCCGACTCGCGATCCCATACCATCACCATCGCCTGCGCCGGCCTAGGCAAGGTTTTATCCAGCTCCGCCAACTCTTTGCGCAGTTCCTTCACGCGCTCCATCTTGGCCTTGTCGAGGCCGGGCGCCAGGCTCACGCTCTTCACGAAGTAGTCTTCCAAGCGCTCGCGGTCGCGCTCGCTCCGTTCCTCCCGCTTGCGGAGAAGGATCTTCTGCGCACCGTCCACCATCGCCTTCATCGATGTCAGTTGGAAGTCGTACTCAGCTTGCGAGCCAGGGTTGCTGATGGCTTTGAGCATGTGGCCTTCCCACTGGGCCTGCAGCGCGGGGACTTCGTACTTCTTCATCAGCTCGGCGCGCTTGGCTTTGTACTCCGGCAGAGCCGCCAGATACGGCCCCAACTGCCCGGGCACGGGCGCATCGATCATCTCCTCGTCGGAACGGTCGAAGAACGACAGGAGCTGATAGTAATCCTTCTGCGAAATGGGGTCGTACTTGTGGTCGTGGCATTGCGCGCAGCCCGTGGTCAATCCGAGCCACGTCGTGGAAACGGTATTCGCGCGGTTCACCAGTTGCTCGAATCGCGCCTCGTTGCGGTCCACTCCCGCCTCGCGATTGGTGAGCACCTGGCGCAGGAAGCCCGTGGCGATCAGCGTCGAAGTCGTACGATCCGGCAGCAGATCGCCCGCAACTTGTTCCAGCGTGAAGCGGTCGAACGGCATGTTCGCGTTCAACGCGCGAATCACCCAATCGCGATATTGCCAGGCATAGGGGCGGCTGAGATCTTTCTCGTAACCGTCGGAGTCGGCATAGTGAGCGAGGTCCAGCCAGTGCCGCGCCCATCGCTCGCCGTAATGCGGCGAAGCGAGGAGGCGGTCCACCAGCCGTTCATAGGCGTCAGGCCGCGTGTCGGCCAGAAACTCGCGTGTCTCGACGTCACTCGGCGGCAGCCCAGTCAAATCGAGCGACACGCGCCGAAGCAACGTGGCCTTCGAAGCTTCGGGCGATGGTGTGACGCTTTCCTTCTGCAAACGCGCCAGGACAAACGCATCGATAGGCGACTTTGCGCCCGCCACCACCGGCAGTGCCGGCTTCTTTACAGGCTGAAACGCCCAGTGATCGGATTGCCTTCTCGGTAGCGGCTGCGCCAGGAGGTTTGATGGGATCTTCGCGCCGGCCGTGATCCACGACTTCAGCGCTTCCACCTCGGCCGACGTCAGTCGAGGCCCGCTGGGCGGCATCTGAAACTCTTTCTTATCTGAGGTGACGCGCTTGACCAGCAGCGAATCGCCCGCTTTGCCCGGCTCGATTGCCTTGCCCGAATAGCCGCCCTTCAGCAGCGAAGCCGCATGGTCCACGCGGAATCCGTTGTTCTGCATCGCCGCGCCGTGGCACCCCGAGCAACGCTTGCGCAGCAAGGGCTGCACGTCCGTCACAAAATCGGCCGCCGCGACGGGCAAAAACATCAGGAACAAGACTGCAAACGCTCGCATGGATGAACTCGACTCTAGTATATTGCCTCCATGCTCTCGCGTCGTTCGCTTCTGCAATCCGCTCTGTTGGGGTCCGGTACTCTGTTGAGCCGCGCCAATGCCGCGCTCAAGAAGATGAAGATCACCAAAATCACCTACTGGGAATCTCCGGTGAACCGGCCTATTTTCAACCAGAACATGGACGTGGTGATGATCGAAACCGACGCGGGCCTCACGGGCATCGGCGAGGGCGGCTCGAAGCAGATGATCGAACAGTGCGCCGGGCTGCTGATCGGCGAAGACCCGTCGCGCATTCAGCACCTCTGGCAATGGATGTACCGCAACTTCTTCTACCCGCCGGGCCGCGAGAAGCTGCACGCCATCGGCGCGCTCGATCTTGCGCTGTGGGACCTCAAGGGCAAAGCGCTCGATGTACCCGTTTACGAACTCCTCGGCGGACTCACGCGAGAATACGTCGAATGCTATTCGACCGGCTTCCCGCACAAAGGAACGATTCGCGAAGCCGGTGCGGCCTGCATCAAAGCAGGCTACCGCGCCTATCGCACCGGCACCACCGGCCCCGGCGATAACGGCGTCTTCCATTCGCGCAAGGAGGTCACTCGCACATTCGAGCACTGCAAGGAGCTCAACGAGGGCGTTAAATCCGCCGGTGGCGAGTGGGCCATCGACTATCACACTCGCCTCGACTTCGCCGACGCTGTTCGCCTCTCCACGCTGCTCGAACCGCTCGAGCCGTTCTTCTGCGAGGACCTGGTGCGTAGCGAAAACCCCGGCGTCTATCGCGAGCTGCGCAAACTCGTGAAAGTGCCCATCGCCGTCGGTGAACAATTCGGCGATCGCTGGGACATCAACGAACTGATCGAAGGCAGGCTGATCGACTACAACCGCATCACCCTGCCCAACTCCGGCGGCATCACCGAACTTGTGAAGCAAGCCGCGCTGTGCGAGACACACTACGTCGGCCTCGTACCGCACTTTACCGGCCCCATCGCCGAGGCCTCGCTCGTGCACGTCTGCGGTTCCTTCGGCGGTCCCGCAGTGATGGAGATGTCAAACCTCTTCGCCGCAGGCCTGCCTCACTTGAAGCGCCACTTCGACCACCGCGACGGCAAGATGTACCCCGTCAACCGCCCGGGCCTCGGAGTCGAAGTCGACACGAGCAAGATGAAGCTCATCACAGAAGTGACCAAGTTCAACAAGCCAATCCCGATCTTCAAAAGGCCGGATGGGAGTATTACGAACTGGTAGGCGGCTCAGCCGCCTTTCCATTCCAGAGCTTCCCACGCTCGGGTGAGC
Organism: Bryobacteraceae bacterium; assembly: GCA_035650295.1. GTDB lineage: Bacteria > Acidobacteriota > Terriglobia > Bryobacterales > Bryobacteraceae > JAFLBB01. The sequence goes on from DASRHX010000442.1 coordinate 10,327, forward strand.
GGGCGGTACGGGCCACCGTGCTAGCATCACGCTGGGGAAAACCGAGGAACCATCGCGTTCTCCGCGCTTTCCGCTTACTGTTTTACAAGAAATTTTATTGTCAAGTATTGCAATGACTTACTTGGAAACGCGGCTAGAATTTTTCCTGTACAACTAGACTGATTTTCGAGGCTGTGTAATACTAGCAACTTGCCTGGGCAACCCTGCGGGCGGCGTGTGCCCCGCAGATTTTAAATTCCGCTGTAAATGATTGTTGAGATTTGACTTATCGGAGTTCCCAGGACTATCGGCAGGGGGTGAGGCGTGTCCCAGTTATTCCGCCCGGGAGCCAACACATTTGCCAAGGCCAGCGTCATCGCGGGTCTCGGCATCGCGCTCGGTTTGGGCGGTATTGTCAACAATATCGAGCGCACTTCCTATGTGACCAACGTGAACGTGCCGCGCGACCAGCCGGTGATGTTCACGCACAAGCATCACGTCAGCGGCGTGGGTATGGACTGCCGCTACTGTCACACCTCGGTCGAAGTTTCCTCGTCGGCTGGAATCCCGCCAACTGAAACCTGCATGGGCTGCCACTCGCAAATCTGGAGCGAAGCCCCGATTCTCGAACCAGTCCGCGAAAGCTGGCGGTCCGGCAAATCCATTCAATGGACTCGCGTGCATGATCTGCCCGCATTCGTTTATTTCAATCACAGCATCCACGTGAATAAAGGTGTGGGCTGCGCCACCTGCCACGGCCGCGTGGATCTGATGCCCATGGTTTGGAAAGAGAACACGCTGCTCATGGAGTGGTGTCTGGATTGCCACCGGGCGCCGGAAAAATACATACGTCCCAAAGACCAGGTGTTCAATATGGAATACAAACCCGAGGGCGATCAAGCCGCCCTGGGCGCGAAACTTGTGGCCGAATATAAGGTCCGCAAGCTCACCGACTGCTCGGTCTGTCACCGGTAAACGCGATGTCGACATCACAGCATTCCCCACTCGTTCAAATCGGCCCGCCCCCCACCGCGGCCCGGCCCGCGCCTGCCCCGATCGAGATGGACCCGCAAGCGGCACTGGAGGTCATGCGCGATCACGTAGCCGGGCAGACCGGCAAGCGTTTCTGGCGCAGCCTGGAGGAGTTGGCCGGCACGCCGGTGTTTCAGCAGTGGGCTTCGAACGAATTTCCCGATGGCGCATCGACTTGGTCCGATCCTGTAGGCCGCCGCCGTATGTTGCAACTGTTGGGCGCGTCGCTTGGCCTTGCGGGGTTGACAGCCTGCACGAAGCAGCCGGACGAGAAGATCGTCCCCTATGTGAGCCAGCCGGAAGATTACGTTCCGGGCAAGTCGCTTAAATACGCTTCGGCATTAAGCCTGAACGGATATGCGCAGGGCGTGTTGGTCGAAAGCCATCTTGGACGTCCGACCAAAATCGAAGGCAACGAACTGCACCCGGCAAGTCTTGGCGCAACCGATGTGTTCGCGCAGGCGGCGACTTACGTTCTGTACGATCCCGACCGTTCGCAATCGGTCCTTCATAACGGGCGGATCGCCACATGGCCGGCCTTTGTCCAAGCGATGGGCCTGCTACGGGAGGAGGCGCTTGGCGCCAAGGGCGCGGGTCTGCGGATCCTTTCCGAGAACACCACGTCGCCGACATTTGCGGCGCAGATGAAGAAGATGTTGGCCGAGTTGCCGCAGGCCAAGTGGCATCAATATGACTCGGTGGGCACCGACAACGCCCGCGTGGGCGCGCAGCTTGCTTTCGGTCAGCCCGCAAGCGTCCAGTACAATCTGGCGGCTGCCGACGTGATCCTTGCGCTCGATTCCGATTTCCTTACGCAAGGGCCTGGCTCGGTTCGCTATTCGAAGGATTGCGGCCGCCGCCGCAAGCTGGTGAAGGAAGCCGCGCATGACAGCGCTGCCGCGGGTCAAGCTCCGGCGGCAACGGAAACGCACTCCGCGCCGGCCACTCACGAAGTAGCTCCGAAGCTGAACCGGCTGTACGCAGTTGAATCTTGTCCGACCGCCACCGGCTCCATCGCCGATCACCGTTTGCCGCTTGCCTCCGCCGAAATCGAAAACTACGCTCGCGCGCTGGCCGCCGAGCTTGGCGTGAATGTGGGCGCGGCCACCACGAAGGCTCCCGCGGACTGGGTGAAGAAGGTCGCCGCCGATCTGAAGGCGCACTCGGGCTCGTCAGTTGTGATTGCTGGCGA
>DASRHX010000443.1:0-4987 GCA_035650295.1 Bryobacteraceae bacterium
CAGGGTACATAGGAATCGAATTGGCGGGCGCGCTCCGCGCTCGAGGCTGGGGCGTGACGCTGGTAGACCGCAGTGAGCATCTCCTACAACGTGACGACACGGAACTGACTGCTACTCTACGGCGCGTCATGGAACGGCACGGCGTGCGCGTACTCCTTGCGCACAACGGCCCACCACCAGAAGCCGAGCTGACCGTACACGCGACGGGTCTGCAGCCGAACGTAACGCTGGCCGAAGGCGCGGGCATTGAACTGGGGCGAACGGGCGCGATTCGTGTGACCGAACGCATGGAGACAAACCTCGCCGGTGTCTTCGCGGCCGGCGATTGCGCGGAGACACTTCATCGTGTCACCGGGTCGCCCACATGGATTCCACTCGGCACTACGGCCAACAAGATGGGGCGGGTGGCGGGAGCGAACGCCGCGGGACGGCGCGAGCGCTTCCCCGGCGTCACCGGAACCTCCATCCTCCGCGCATGCGGGTTAGGAGTGGCGTTCACGGGTGTGTCTCAAGCCCAAGCTCGCCAGGCAGGATTCCGGCCCGCCGCCGTACGCATTCAAAGCCGCGATCGCGCCGCCTACTTCCGTGGCCGGCCGGTAACGGTGGAACTCGTCGCCGATTGTGAAACGGGCCGTTTGCTGGGTGGAAGCGTGCTCGGCGAATACGGCGTGGAAGGAAGAATCAACGTTCTCGCAACCGCACTGCAGGCGCGCATGACCGTTGAAGATCTCCTTGGTCTCGACCTTGCTTACGCGCCGCCTTACGCGCCCGTGATGGACGCGTTATTGGTCGCCGCGCAACAATTGGTGAAGGAGCTATAAGATGCCTCTTCGGCCCGGATCGCCCGCTCCCCGGTTCCGCCTGGAGCTGCTCGGCGGCGGTGAAGTGGATCTGGCCGACTGGCTTCGAGGCGGGCCCGTCCTGCTCGCCTTTTTCAAAACCACTTGCCCCACGTGCATGCTTGCGTTTCCGTTTCTCGAACGCATCCACAAACAAGCAAAGGGACTGCGGCTTCTGGCGATCTCTCAAGACGGCGCGCCTGCCACCACGCGCTTCCACGATGAGTTTGGGATCACCATGGTCACGGCCATTGACCCCGCCGATAAGGGCTACGCGGTCAGCAACTCCTACGGCATCACGCATGTACCCTCGCTCTTTCTCGTCTCGACCTCGGGCGCCATCGAGTGGTTTTCTACTGGTTTCTCCAAGCCGGAGCTCGAGGAACTGGGAAGGCTGGCGGGATCGGAGGTATTCACCGCGAGCGACCGCGTGCCCGTTTGGAAGCCCGGTTGAGGCTCGCGCAATTGAACTCCGGTCGGAGTTCGACGCACGGTTCCTCGCGCCCGCTACGCCGGTCATCGTAAACTGGTAACACATACATGGCTTCCAAGATCGGTGAAGTACTCAGTTCCGCTGCCGAAATCGCCAAAGGGCTCGGCATTACGCTGCGCGAAATGATGCAGCCTGCGTTGACGGAAGATTATCCGGACGTCCCTCCATTTTTTCAGGAACGTTACCGCGGCAAGCACATTCTGCGGCGCGACGAAAACGGCCTGGAAAAATGCGTCGGCTGCTTTCTCTGCGCAGCGGCCTGCCCCGTGGAATGTATTTATATCGAGGCGGCCGAGAACACGGATCTGGTCCGCATCAGCGGCGGCGAACGTTACGCCAAGGTCTACAACATCGACTACAGCCGCTGCATCTTCTGCGGTTATTGTGTCGAGGCCTGTCCCACCGACGCCATCACTCACGGCCACGGATTCGAACTTGCGAGTTATGATGTCTCGACGCTCATCATGCGCAAAGAAAACATGCTCGAATCGGCCAAGCCAGGCGCCAAGCCTCCGGTGATTGCGCCGGCCGCCATCGGCGGACACCACTAGCCGCGCATCAGCAATTCATACGCCCTGCGGGCCACAACGAGTTCTTCGTTCGTCGCCATCGCTAGCACGGCCACGTCGGAATCGTGCGCCGACACGAGCCGGTCTCCTTTGCCGTTGTAGTTACGATCGCGATCCAAGCGCACGCCGAGGAACTTCAACCCATCCGTACACCGTTCGCGCAGGCGCGCCGAGTTCTCGCCGATGCCTCCCGTAAAAGCGATCGCATCCAAGCCCCCCATCACTGCCGCATAGGCGCCGATGGTTTTCTTTACCTGATAGCTAAACACCGCGAGCGCCAATTCAGCTCCTTCGCTTCCCTTTCCCGCCGCCTCTTCCAAATCGCGAACATCGCCTCCGGCAATTCCAGACAAGCCCGCCAAGCCACTGTTACGAGCCAGCTCGGCCGTCACCTCATCGATGCCAAGGCCGCGCCGACGCATGACGCTCAACACGGCGTACACGTCCAGGTCACCATGCCGCGTTGCGTTCTCCAACCCCGATTGGGGCGAGAAGCCCATGGTGACATCCACGGACTGGCCTGCGCGGATCGCACACACGGAAGCGCTGCCCCCGAGATGGCAGCTCACGATTCGTATCGAATCGCGGTCGCGGCCGAGGATGCGAGGCGTCCATTCGCTCACATATTGATGTGAAGCGCCATGAAACCCATACCGGCGCACTCCATACTCTTCATGCCACGACGAAGGAACGCCGTAGCGGGCGGCATACTCGGGCATTGTGCGATGAAACTCCGTCTCGAACGCCGCCACCAGAGGAACGCCCGGCATCGCCCGCTGAAACGCACGAATACCGGTGAGGTAGATCGCATTGTGCGCCGGTGCGGCGGGCAGGAACTCCTCCAAAGCACCGAGGACGCCATCGTCAACGACAAACGTTCCCCGATACCGCGGGCCGGCGTGAACCGCTTTGAACGCAACGGCATCTACAACATACCCGGCCAGATCAATCGAGGCGATGGCCGCCTCATAGTCGCTCACCCGCTCGGCACGCCCGCGCAGCAATTCCTTCTCGTCCGGCATCGCAAGCAACTGATACTTCAACGACGTCGTACCGAGGTTCGGTATGAGGATGTTCATTCGCCCTTACTTCATCCGGTACTGCGTGCGAATGGCGGCAATATTCTTGTTGGCCTGTGCTTGCCACGGGCTCTTGATCGCAGCGCACATCTGATTGAAGCGCATCGCCTCCAGGATGAGCTTCGAGCCGTCTTTGGCGCCGCTGCCCATCTTGTAGTTCGACAGCCCAAGATGAAAGAGCGCTTCGGCCTTCATCTGCTCGTCGGTGAGCAGAGGCAGTGCCTCGCGCAGTGCCTTGTCGGCCTGGGCCGCCTTGCCGGCGTTGGAGTAGCTCACGCCCAGCACGTGCATTCCGATACCCATCACCGTGGTTTTCTTCTTCTCCCAGGCCGCCGGATCGACCCCAGCCGGCACTGGCTTAGTCTTCATCATCTCCACCATCGCCTGCGCCGTCTGTTCCACCTTGGCGGCTTCCTTGTTGCGGGCATATTGATCGATCATTACCAGTAGGACATCCTCGTTTGCCTTGTTGGCGGCGAGCAGCTTCTCTCCTAGCGCAACGGCCTTGGGAGCCTGGTTGGCCTGCCTATAGGCGACGAACAACGTCTCATTCAACTGCGGCAAGTATTCGCTCTGCGGACTGGCCTGGGCTAAAGCCTCGCCCGCGAGTATCTTGCCGGCTGGGTCGGTGGTTTTCAACGCCTGCGCGTAGAGTGAGTAGTCGCAATATTTCTGCACCTGCTGCGCGAAGTCGACCGTGTGCTTCCAGCTTTCCACCTGGTCTTCGTCGGCAGGTTTAGGCGTCTTCTCGGCGGCCTTTGCCGCCTCGCGGGTTTTCTGGGACCACTCCACCACCAGCGCCGTATCGTTTTTAGCCTCGGCCGACTTTAGCGCCTGATGCGCCATCTCGACATCGGCAGGATCGGCTGCCAATATCTTCGGTACGGTGGCAAGCACCTTGTCGTGTTGCCCGGCTTTGGCATAGGCCGCTTCAGCTTGACCCAACACCCACAAGGCGCCCGGATGCGAGGGGTGCTTCTGGAGGAACTCCTCCATCTGCGCCAGCTTCTTCGCCGGATCCGCTTCCTGCCCGATCGCCTGAAGCGCTTGCCCTTCGGGCGTTTCCGCGTTGATATCAACCTTGGCGCGCTTCTGTGCCGGAGCCACGGTGGCATACAACAACACCATCACCAATGCCGCACCGATATTCATCTTCGTCATCCTCGTCACCATCCTCTGTAATCCAGCTTGCCGGGCATTATACAGCGCCCACAGCAGCGAATGGCAAGCCCTCCCTTTAGCGGTACATTGACGGGACGCTCGGAGCACAATACAATCTCTTCATCTTCCGTATTTGACGTTTTGAAAGGGGTCCTTCCATGAAACGCTTCGTAGCGTTGTCAGCCGTGCTGGCGTCGGCCTTCAGTGTATTTGCCCAAAGTGAGCGCGGAAACATCACCGGCATTGTCACCGATCCAAGCGGGTCCGCGGTCGCCGGCGCGGCGGTCAACGTAGTCCACATCGCAACGAATGCGACCACAAGGGCGGAGACCACACCCTCGGGAGAATACAATGCAGGGAACCTGCCGGTAGGCCTATATCGCATTGAGACGACCGCATCCGGATTCAAGCGTTTCCTTCAACAGAACATCAACGTAACGGCAGGCGGCACGGTGCGTGTGGACATCCAATTGCAACTCGGCCAGGTCAGCGAGCAGATCGAGGTTTCCGCGTCCGCGGCCACGATCCAAACCGAGAACGCCAAGGTGACAACGCTGGTCGAGAACAAACTGGTCGACGAGCTTCCCCTGGTCGTCGGTGGTGAAATGCGCAACCCCTTCAACCTGGTTGCAGTGGCCGCCGAGGCTCGTGGTAACGGCCAACAACTGGCCATCGGCGGCGGACAGGTCGCGCAGTGGGACGCCACGCTGGATGGATACAGCGTCGGCACGAACCGTTCCGGCGACACGGCCGAAGCGGCGCTTAACTCTCCATCGGTGGAAGCGCTCACCGAGTTCGCGGTCGACACGAACGGTTTCAAGGCGGAATACGGCCAGGCCGGCGGCG
>DASRHX010000444.1:0-15769 GCA_035650295.1 Bryobacteraceae bacterium
CTTCGATCCAATTGATGTTCACTCGGGCATCGTGCGCAAGGCCGCCATGCAGCAGCGATTCCTTCAGGCTCTTGTAGGAGTCCTCGTACTCGACATACTTGCCGACCAGCCCGATATCCACCTGCCGCGACGGGTTCTTCAGCCGGCGCACCATGTCGCTCCAACTGCTCATGTTGCGGTCGCGCGTGTGGAGGTTAAGCACCTTGAGGATGTAGTCGTCCACGCGCTGGTTGGCGAAGTCGAGCGGCACCTCATAGACGGAAGGAACGTCGCGCGCCGAAATGACCGCCTGCGGTTCGACGTCGCAGAAGAGCGCGATCTTGTCCTTTAGGTCTTCCGACAGCGCCCGTTCTGAGCGGCACAACAGTACGTCGGGTTGGATACCGATGGCGCGCAGCTCTTTTACGCTGTGCTGCGTCGGCTTGGTCTTCAACTCCTGCGCCGCGGCAATCCACGGAACCAGGGTCACGTGCACGAACAGCGCGTTCTCCCGCCCCACCTCGTGCCGCAGTTGCCGAATTGCTTCGAGGAACGGCAGCGATTCGATGTCGCCCACCGTTCCGCCAATCTCCACAATGGCGACATCGACGTCTTCGGCCACTTTGCGCGCGGCGCCCTTGATTTCGTTGGTGACATGAGGAATCACCTGGACGGTTTTGCCCAAATAGTCGCCGCGCCGTTCACGCGAGATGATCCGTTCATAGATGCGGCCGGATGTGAGGTTGTTCACCTGCGTCAGCGGCGCATGCGTGAAGCGTTCGTAGTGGCCGAGGTCGAGATCGGTCTCCGCTCCGTCGTCGGTAACGAACACTTCTCCGTGCTGGAATGGGCTCATCGTACCGGGGTCAACATTTAGGTAAGGATCGAACTTCTGCAGCGTGACGCGAAGCCCGCGGCTCTCCAGCAGGCAGCCAATTGAGGCCGCCGCGATCCCTTTGCCAAGTGAACTAACAACGCCGCCTGTTACAAAAATGTACTTCGCCATCCGTTTCGGGTTCCTCGCGCGTCAAGTGGGGAGATGTGTGTGCGCGAACATAGCCGCGACTTTCGCCAGGTCTTCAGGCGTATCGACGCCCAACGACTCGTACTCGGTTTCGACCACCCGGATAGGGTAACCGTTTTCCAGCGCCCGCAACTGCTCCAGGCGCTCGGCAAGCTCCAGCGGACCGACGGGGAGCGCGGAATAACTCAAGAGAAAATCGCGCCGATAGACGTACAAGCCAATGTGCTTGTAATAGGCCGTTCCGGCATCCGCGAGCGATTGTGCATCGCGCGTGTGGGGAATCGGGCTACGCGAAAAATAGATGGCGTTGCCCTCGCGGCTAAGCACCACCTTGACGACGTGAGGGCTGTGAATCTCGTCCTCGATCTCAATTTTCTTCATCAGCGTGCCCATTGGGACGGTTTGGTCGTCTAACAAAGAGAGCGTGGCCGCATCGATGGCCGCGGGATCGATCAGAGGTTCATCGCCTTGTATGTTCACCACCAGCGAGCACTCCTCGGACGAGGCAACTTCGGCCACGCGGTCGGTGCCCGAGAGATGATCTTCGCGCGTCATGCGCACAGCAGCGCCGAATCGCGCGGCGGCCGAGCGAATGCGCTCGTCGTCGGTAGCGATAATGACCTTGGAGACGTACCGCGACTGGCAGGCTCTTTCGTAAACGTGCTGGAGAATCGTTTTTCCGGCGAGGGGGGCGAGGGCTTTTCCGGGGAACCGGCTGGAGGCAAAGCGGGCGGGAATTACACCCAGAACCTTGCTAGGCACGATCGATCTTACCACAAAAAACTACATGCTATACTGTGGGCAAACCGGCGGGGAAACAGGGAAAGTACAGGAAAAACGGAGGAAATACGGCCCTGGCGGTGTTCGTGGGGAGAGCATATAGAAGGGTCAGCGAAAGCCGCCGCCATCTCCGTTTCGCGGGTGGAGAAGAAAGTATGAACATCTCGGCGGCAAACCAGTCTCGCAATTGGGTGACCGTTCCGTTTGTCGGCTTGGCATTCGTGATCGGCTCCCTCGCCTTGCGGGGCGACGAAAAATCCCCTGAAAAATCCCCCCAGGAGGTCAAGCAGCAACCTGCCGATCCCCGCGTAACGATTACACCGCGGGCGCCGAAGCCCGCACCAGGCGCGAAAGAAGAGCGGCGTACCCCCAACATCCGCATCGACACCAACCTGGTGCAAATTAATGTCACCGTGACCACGCCGCTGGGTCAGGTCGTGACAGCCATGGAGAAGGAACATTTCCGCATTTTCGAAGAGAAGGTGGAGCAAAAAATCATCAGCTTTACCTCTGAAGAAGCTCCGCTGAGCGTCGGTCTTGTCTTCGACATGAGCGGCTCCATGAGCAACAAACTGCACAAGTCGCGGCAGGCAGCGGCGCAGTTCTTCCGCACGTCGAATCCCGAAGACGAGTTCTTCCTGATCACCTTTAACGAACGGCCGGAGCTGACCGTACCGATGACGCACAGCACCGAGGAGATCCAGAACCGGCTGGCGTTTACCAACGCCAAGGGACGCACCGCACTGCTCGATGGCGTCTATATGGCCATGTCGCAGATGAAAAAGTCGAAAAATCCGCGAAAAGCGATCCTCATCCTCTCTGACGGTGGCGACAACTCCAGCCGATATACGGAGAGTGAGATCCGCAACCTCGTCCGTGAAAGCGACGTCCAAATCTATGCGATCGGCATTTTCGAACCTGCAGGTTCGCGTGGGCGCACGGCCGAAGAACTCAGCGGGCCGGGGATGTTGAACGAAATGGCCGAACAAACAGGCGGACGTCATTTTCCGGTGGAGAATTTGAACGATCTGCCCGACATCGCCGCCAAGATCGGAGTGGAATTGCGAAGCCAATACATTATCGGTTATTCCCCTTCGAATGTTGAGCGCGACGGAAAGTACCGCCGCGTGGAAGTGAAGCTCGTGCAGCCGCGCGGACTACCGCCGCTGCGCGCCTACTACAGGACGGGATACTATGCACCGGCTCAATAGACGTGAGGCATTGTTCGCGGCCGCCGGCGCCGCGTTTCCAGCGCTGAGCCGCGCTCAGCAGGGCGCCGACCCCATATTCCGCAGCGATACCCGGCTCGTCGTCCTTCATGCGACCGTTCTCGACAAGGACGGCCACCTGGTGACGAACCTCGGACGTGAAGCGTTCACCGTACAGGAGAACGGCGCCACGCAGCAGTTGCGACTTTTCCGCCGAGAGGATGTTCCGGTGTCGATGGGCCTCATCATTGACAACTCCGGCAGCATGCGCAACAAGCGGACGCGCGTTTCGCAGGCCGCCCTGGCGCTCGTCAAGGCGTCGAATCCGCAAGACGAATTATTCATCGTCAACTTCAATGACGATGCGTTCCTCGACGTAACGTTTACGAGTGACGTCAAGAAGCTCGAAGAGGGCCTTACGCGTATTGATTCGCGCGGCGGCACCGCCATGCGCGACGCCGTAACGATGTCGATGGACTATCTGAAGGAGAAGGGTAAGAAGGACAAGAAGGTTCTCCTCGTTGTGAGCGACGGCGACGACACAGGAAGTTCACCTAATAACACTATTGAAAAACTGATCTCTAAGGCGCACCAGACCGAGATTCTCATCTACACCATCGGATTGCTAAACGAGGAAGACAAGCGCGCCGCCAAGCGCGCCGAGCGGGCGTTAAAGGCCCTTACAACGGCCTCCGGCGGTCTGTCTTACTTCCCGAAAGAGGTCTCCGCCGTCGACGAAATCGCCACGCAAGTCGCGCACGAAATCCGCAATCAATATATTCTCGGCTACTCTCCGTCCGATCAGGCACTGGACGGCACCTTCCGCCAAATCAAAGTCATGGTGAAGGGTTCTGGCCGGCCCGTGGCGCGCACGCGATCCGGCTACTACGCGACGAAGGATCAGGCAGCCCCCGGCGGTGCACCGCCTGCCGCGAATTCTCTCGTCACCCCGCCGAAACCTTAGCCTGCATGCAACTTGCGCGCGCGATCCCCTTCCTGTGGCGCTCGACTCGCGGCTACCGCCTGCGGCCCTGGGCAAGCCCGTATTTGCGCTGGCGCATCGAAACTTATTGGGGACTGCATGCGGAAAAGATCGACCGCTCGGCATTTCTCCGCTTCATCGGTGAGCATTCCGGCGAATTGATGCGGTTCACTCGTTGGGCCGGCCGCATGCGCCGCTAGCACTTCCTACTTTCGCGCAAGCGCTTTCTGCAGCCACACAAGCATCTCGCGCTCCCACGGACGCGGATTCGGTAGCTTCTCCCAAGTCAACAAATCGTGACCGCCACCTTCAACGATGAGCAGCGAGCAAGGTACCCGAGCTGCCTGCAGCGCCGACTGTAGATGCAAGCTTTGCGAGAGCGGAACAGTCTCATCGTGGTCACCGTGAATAAGCAGGAATGGCGGTTCGTTGCCTGTCAGGTGCATGGCCGGAGATGCGACTTCGATCGGCGTTGAACCAAGGAATGCCGCCAGGTTCGGCGTGACCGGCTGGTTACGAAAGTCGGACCACCCGGCAATAGAGACCGCAGCCGCAGCGGGAGCACCTCGCGCAACCGCCATGTTGACGAGATACGCTCCCGCACCCTCCCCGATGAGCACGATACGCCGTGGATCAAGCGAATAGTCGCGAGTATGGGCGCGCACCCATTGAATGATGGATTGCACATCGGTCACCGCAGCCGGGAACGGATGCGCCGGGGCCATTCGATAGTCGATCGAAAACACGTAAATGCCAGCCTGAGAGAGCAGGCCCGCGAGACGGCGCGTCGAAGGATCCTGACGGCTGCCCAAGGTGAAATCGCCGCCATGCACGAGAATGACCACCGGATAGGGAGCGCCCGGGACTTGAGGACGGTAGATGTCCAACGGCATGGGCTGCGCGGCTACAACAATCGCCAGAACCAATGCCAGAACGGCTGGGCGCATGAAATGAGAAGTCACGCGGATTGCTAGACTAGTATAGACACCCCCCAAGGAGATCCACAGAATTCATGGCAATTAAAGTTGGCATCAACGGCTTCGGCCGTATCGGTCGAAATGTATTCCGCGCGGGCCTGAACAACCCCAACGTGGAGTTCGTGGCGACAAACGACCTCACCGATACGGCGACGCTCGTACACATGCTGAAGTACGACTCGATTCTCGGCCCGCTAAACGCCGAAGTGAAGGCCGAGGGCGATGTGATCGTCGTTAATGGCAAGCCGTTGAAGGTGTTCGCAACGAAGGACCCGGCCGAAATCGATTGGCCTTCGCTCGGTGTGCAGGTCGTGATCGAATCCACTGGCCGCTTTACCAAGGCCGAAGACGCCGCCAAGCACCTGCACGGGTCCGTGAAGAAGGTCATCATCTCCGCGCCGGCAACGGGTGAGGACGTAACCCTCGTGTTGGGTGTGAACGATGCGGCCTACGATGCCTCAAAACACAAGATCATCTCCAACGCCTCTTGCACGACGAACTGCCTCGCCCCCGTAGTGAAGGTGCTGCACGAGAAGTTCGGCATCGACAAAGGTTCGATGACGACCATCCACAGCTACACCAACGACCAGAACGTCCTCGACTTCCCTCACAAAGACCTGCGCCGCGCCCGTGCCGCCGCGATGAACATGATTCCCACTACGACCGGCGCAGCCAAGGCGATCGGCCTCGTTATGCCCGAGTTGAAGGGCAAGCTGGACGGCTACTCCATGCGCGTGCCGACGCCGAACGTGAGCGTCGTCGATCTTGTCGCCGTTATGAAGTCCGATGTCACCGCTGAAGCAGCGAATGCCGCTTTCAAGGCCGCCGCCGATGGTCCCCTGAAGGGCATCCTCGCTTTCACGATGGACCCCGTCGTCTCCACCGACATGCTGCAAAATCCCAATAGCTCCATCGTCGACGGCCAGTTAACGAAGGTCCTTGGCGGCAACTTGCTCAAAGTCGTCGCCTGGTATGACAACGAATGGGGCTACTCCAACCGCGTCGTCGATCTTGTGGAGTTTCTCGGCAAAAAGGCATTGTAAAAGCGCCCGCCTCCGAACCGACTGCGGCGCCTGAGGCAACTTGGGCGCCGTTGGTGTTTGGGGCGTTTGTTCCCGCTACGCATGTATCGGCGTCCAGTCTTCCGGCACCTGCCCCTCTTCGAGCAACCGCCCCTTCTCTAGGTACCGCACACGGCTTGCCGTGCGTGCGGCGTGAGGGTCGTGAGTCACCATGACGACTGTCTTCCCGAAGTCGTGATTCAACCGCGTAAGCAGCGTCAGCACATCCTTGGCCGAGTTTGCATCAAGGTTGCCGGTTGGCTCGTCGGCGAGGATGAGGTCGGGGTCGGTTACGAGCGCACGGGCAATGGCGACGCGCTGTTCCTGGCCGCCGGACATCTGGCGCGGTGTATGCGTCAAGCGATCGCCGAGGCCGACCAATTCCAGCGCACGACGTGCATGCTCGTTGCGTTCGCGGCGCGACAGTCGTGTCAGCTTCAGCGGCAACTCCACATTCTCGAGGGCGGTCAGCACCGGAATCAGATTGAACGATTGAAAGATGAAGCCGATGTGGGCATTGCGCCAGCGAGCCACGGTCGATTCGCTCATTGAGCGCAGGTCGTGGCCGAGCACGAGGATTTCGCCATCGGTAGGCCGGTCCATCGCCGCGATCAAGTGCAGCAGGGTCGACTTGCCCGAGCCCGACGGTCCCATCAACGCAACAAACTCGCCCCGGTGAATTTCGATGCTCGCGTCCTGCAGCGCGTAGACATGGTACTCCTGGCGCTTGTACTCCTTAGTCAGCGCGCGCGTGGTGATGACCGCTTCCGAATTCACCTGGCTCATTTGGATGCGGGCGCCTTAGCGACGACTTCGGCGCCATCCTTCAAATCGGCCGCGGGATTGGCGATCAGTTGTTCGCCGCCTTTGAGCCCATCTTCGATGCGCAGACCCATCGGCGTGTTGCTCGATGCCTTCACTTCTTTGCGCACCGCTTTGCCGCCTTGCACAACGAACACCGCGCCATCGCGTACGGCAGTGATGGGAATAAAGATCAGCGGTTTGCCGGTCGAATCGGCAGGTTTGCCCTGTTCGATGAACGCAACGCTGGCATTCATCTCTGGCCGCAGGTAACTATCGGGCTTCACCACCTTCACCTTCACCTGCACCGTCGCCTTCGCGCGATTCGCTTCCGGCGCAATCTCGTCGATCACACCTTCATACTTGCGGTCGGGATACGCATCGGTGGTGATCACGGCTTCCTGCTTCGAGTTGAGGCGCGCGAAGTCGTTCTGGTTGATGTCGAGTTCCACCTGCAAATCGTTGAGGTCGGCCATCGATACGACGAACCCCTTGGCCCCTCGGTCGCCGACGAAGCCCGTGGTAACAAACTCGCCGCGCTCGACGTTGCGATCGAGGATCGTACCTTTTATCGGTGCGCGAATGATGGTGTTGGCCAACTGAGTTTCCGAAAGCGCAACGGCGCCGCGGGCACGGATAATGTCGCCCTGCGTCTGCTGAATCACTTCGGCGCGTGGACCAATGCGAACAAGTTCGTACGTGCGTTCAAGCGACCGGATGCGATGCTCCTGCATGTCGTAGCGCGCGTTGGCATCGTCGAGCGCCTGTACCGACAGAACCTTCTCATCGACCAGCTTGCGCGTTCGGTCGAGGTTGATCTTGGCATTCGCAAGGTCGGCGCGCGCCGAATCGAGGTTGGCTTTCGCCACGGCGATCTCTTCCGGCCGCGAGCCATTGCGAAGTTCCTTTAGCCGAGCTTCTAGCGCCGAAAGTTGGCCCTGGGATTGCTGCAATTGCGCCTTGTATTCATCGTCCTCGAGCTTGACGATTACTTGCCCTTGATTCACCTTGTCGCCTTTTTCGACGCCAATCCAGGCGACCTTGCCCACAACCTTCGAGGCCAACTGAATCTTGTGGTGAGCGACGATGTAGCCCGTCGCGTTGAGAATCACGCGCACTCCCGCGGGATCCGCGGCAACCACCTTGATCGTTTGTACCTCGGGCGGTTTGGAAAGCTGCGGGCCAATGAAGCGGACCGCGCCAAGCAGTAAGAAGAGCAGCACGCCGCCGATAATCCAGCGCGAGGCCCAGCGCGATCCGCCCGTGGCGGGTTTTTTGTCTTTATCGATGCGGAGCGAGTCGAGATCGGTAGTCATAGTAAGTAAAGATCAGGCGCTCTTGAGCGCAGCGAGAATTTGCTTACGTGCGGCCGCGGCAGCGGGAAGAATGCCGCCGAGGACGCCCATGATGAGAGCGAACATCACGCCAATGACCATGACCTGCGGCGTGATGGCGAAGCTGAAGGTAATTTCCGAGAAAGTGACAAAACTTCCGATGCCCGTCTCGAGGCCATTGAGCGGCAGCACGAGCAGGCACCCCAGCAATCCGCCAATCAGGCTGAGCAAGATGGACTCGATCAGGAATGCCGCTAGGATGCTGCGCCGTGAGAAGCCCAGCACGCGAAGAGTCCCAATCTCAGGCGAGCGGCGCGCCACCGCGGCGTACATCGTATTCATCGCGGCAAAGCTTGAACCGATACTCATAATCAGGGCAACGAAGGTGCCGAGCGCCTGTATGGGAGCAGCGGAACTGGTCTGTTGCGCGTAATAGTCGCGTTCGGTGAAAGCATCGACATTCAACCGCCGATCCGTTTCCAGATCGTTGATGAGCGTCTGGACTGCTCCTTCGCTTTCGGCGCGCAGGAGCACGGAGCTCAGCGCCGTCACGCGGTTCTGATCGGAGGAGAGTTGGTTGAGGTCCGCGAACACCTCGCCGTTGGCCGACGTCCGTCCTCCGTCCATGATGCCGACAATTTCCCAGTCGCCGCGCCCGAAGTGGAGCTTCTGGCCAAGATGCGACCCATATCGGTTCACCAGTCCCTTGCCCACGACAATCTCGCGGTGGCCCGGCCGGAACATGCGGCCCGCGACCAGTTTCACTTCGTCGCGTAGCCGGAAGCCCATCGGGGTGAGCCCGCGCAAGTTGATGTTGATGCCGGAAGGATTTTCCACCGATTCGAGAATGATGACGGTCACCACTTCTAGCGATGCCATCGGATGGCCTTCCTCATCGCGCGCAATGCCAGGTCGCGAGAGGATGTCCTGATAGGTGAGCCGGGTAATCACGCTGTTCAACTCCGCCGTACCGCCCTTGCGCAGCACCATCACCTGCAGTGGATTTCCGCTCGCGGCCAGCGATGAGCGCAGCCCTTCCACCAGGGCCGAAACGCTCAACAGCACAGCCACCGTGAGCGCGATCCCCAGGGCCGTCATGGCGGTGGTTGTTTTGCGCGCGGTGAGATTGCGCAGGTTGTAGGTGAGGGGGATCTTCATCGCCGCCTAGTCGGTAACTCGCAGAGCCTCGATGATGGAGAGCCGGGACGCGTTCCAGGCCGGGAAGAAACAGGCGAGCAAGCCCAGCAGTGCCGCCGAGCCAAAACCGATGTAGTAGATTTCGCCGGGCATGTGCAAGGTGCTCAAGTCGGCGAACGTCGACGGGGCCTTCGCCAGCGCGCCGCAGATCATACTCGCTAACCCGAGCCCAATGGCCGCACCGATCATGGCGATGGTAATCGATTCGCCGATGAGCAAGCGCAGAATCTCGGGCGGTGTGAAGCCGATCGTTTTGAGGATACCCACCTCGCGGGTGCGCTCGCGAACGCTCATCGCCATCGTGTTCGCCGTGATGAGAAACATGGTGAAGGCGACGGCGCCGGAGATCATGAGGAAGAACATCTTCACGTTACCCAGGAACGCCAGGAAGCTCAGTTGGAAGGCGTGTTCGGATTCGGTGAGCGTTTGGACGGGCGAGTTACGGAATAAATCGTCAACTTCCTTCGCCACGGTTGGCACCAGGTCGGTCGACTTCACGTGCAACACCAGCACAGAAACGCGGTCCATGTTACCGCCGCCGCTGAATCCCTTATTCAAATACTCGAAGTGGAAGAACAGGTTCTCGTTATCGGCCTTCGAATCGTAAATGCCGCGGATGATGAGGTCGAGCGTCATAGGGAAGATGTCGCCGACGATCTGCACCCGGTCTCCCACTTTGAATCCCAGACGTGTGGCCAGCTTGCGTCCGACGATGCAGGCGCTGCGCTCCTTCTGGAAGGCGAGGCGTTCCTGGTCGGTGAGTTTGAACTCGGGGTAGACGCGGAAGAGGCGGTCGGGCTCGACGGCGAACCGTCCGAAGAAGTTGTTCGTGTCCCGGGCATCTTTGTAGACACCGCCGAACCACTGGTAGATGACGGCCTCCTCGACGCCGGGGACCTGCATAATGCGCGAACGGTAGGAGACCGGGAACGGGTTGGCGAGCGAAACACGATTGCGCACAATCAGTCGCAATGCCTGATCGGGCGAGGCTTGCGAGTAATAGAAGTTGTTGTAGATAGCGCCCAAAATCCCCAACAGACATAGTGACGCGGCGACGCTCAGGATGGTGAGTAAACTCCGCCTGCGGTTACGGATGCTATTGCGAAGGATGAGGGGTAGAAAGGCGAACACCGTATTATCATTCTACGGGCCCAATGGCGAATCCGTTCTCAGAAAACGACGAACGCGGCCAATCCGCGGATGAACGGTGGATGGCGGAAGCGTTACTGTTAGCACGCGAGGCCAAGGCACGCGGTGAAGTGCCGGTGGGCGCGGTGGTGGTTGTGGGAAGTGAAGTCGTGGGACGGGGAAGCAATCAACCCATCGCAGCGGTGGATCCAACCGCACACGCCGAGGTCGTCGCGATTCGGGAAGCGGCCCGGTGCATCGGTAACTACCGTCTGGAAGGCGCGGTATTGTATTGCACCCTCGAACCGTGCGTGATGTGCGCCGGCGCGCTTGTTCATGCCCGGGTGACCCGCGTGGTGTTCGGTGCGCGTGATTTGCGATTTGGCGGGGTGCGAAGCAAGTTCCGGCTGGCGGATTCGGACATTTTGAACCATCGCGTGGAGGTCACCGAAGGCGTGCTGGGGGCGGAGTGTGCAGTGCTGCTGCAGGAGTTTTTTGAGGGGCGGCGATAAAGCGCGTATGTGCGCTACATCGTCCTGATGCGAAGATTCCTGAACATCACCACGCTATTCGGATCGTGGAGTTGCAGGCCGATGGGTCCCGTCTTAGGGCGCGCAGGGTCGCCGGGGTGTTCGCAAACTTTTTCACCGTTCAGGAAGGTGCGGATGATCTCGTTGCGGGATTCCAGGCGCAGGTGATTCCAGTCGCCAGGTTTTTGGAAGCCGGTTTTGGCCTTCTGAAAGAGATAAATGCTACCCGTCGGATACGGGTCTTTCGCATAGCTGTTCGAGATCTGGATCTCGTAGCCGTTATGCGATGGCGTCTTTTTGCGGTCATGGTTCGGATAGACGGCGAACTTGCCACGCGTTGCGTCGCGGAGAGTGACGCCTGAGTTGCCGCCGAGGCGGGTCCAGAAGTCGAGTTCCAGATCGAACTGGCCATACTCCTCGACCGTGTAGACCCACGCCTGGTCGCGCGATGTTTTCGGCGTTCGGTCTCCGAGCAGAGTACCGTCGCTCATTACAGTCCACACACCGTCCCCTACTTTTTGCCATCCATCGAGATCCTTTCCATTGAGCAGGGGGCGCCATTCCGAGGCAGCCGAAGCGGGAACGGCAAGCGAGGCGATTCCCGCCAATAGAGTGCGGCGATTGGTTGCGGACATGCGGTGTATTGTATCGCTGGCGAGCCTTACAAGAGAAACGGCCGCCGGGTGGCCAAGCTGGCGGCCGCAACTACAGGCAGATAAGGGCAGAACTCAGGCGGCTTTGTCGAGCGGAGCTGCCACCGGGTAGGAGCGCTTGCCGGATTCGTTAAGCGATCCCATCTGCAACGCGCGCGGTGGAAGTTCGTTGCGCGTGGTGCCGTTGAAGTATTCATCGAGCGGGAATAGCGAATAGGGAGCGGTCTCGCGGAAGGCGCGGCCCAACTTCTGTTGAATGCGGTAGACGGCGTGGAAGAAGATGCCGCGTTCCATCTTCAGGCGGCGGCAGCAGAGTTTCCAGTCGGCGCCGAGCAGGAAGTGAAACTTAAAGATCTGATATTCGGCGGCGTCCAGGTGACGTTTGGACATGAGTGTGAAATCCCCGATGTACTCTTCGTCCTTTCGTCCCCAGGTCCTCTTGTTGTGATTGCCTGTGACCATGTGCAGGGTAACGCGGCTGAGGTGCTTTTCCTTCAGCACGCAGCGGCGGAAACGCGCGTAACAGGCGCGGAAAATCGAGCGCAATACGCAATTGCAGGGGCTCATGCGATCCTTGCGGCCAAGCAAAAGGCCCAGGCCATGACAGTGGGCGCACTGTTGGTTGGCTAGGGCGAGCGTTTCAGTTCGAGTCCATTCCATTTGATCTGTTACTATCCTCTTCTTCTGTTTCTCTGCCCAGCGGTACCAATACTAGCGCCTGGCGGAGAATCGTCAATATGGGATGAAATTCAATCCCCCATCCATACCCTCATCCGTGGGGGTCCATCAGACAACACCTTATAAACAAACGTCATCCAAATTAATTCTCAATTTATTAAAATCATATAATTAAAAAGAAATTCTTATGGTAACCGCACTTCTTTTGAGCTATATTTCAACTAGCTATCGAGAGGGAGCCCAAAAAGATAATGCTGATGATCGATCTGCTCACCGCATTGAGGTCCCATTTGAATTTGCGCATCCGGAATGGCGAATTGACTGAGCGCAACCTCGCCAAGCGGATCGGACTATCCCAGGCTCACATGCACAATGTATTAAAGGGGGCGCGGATCCTCACCGCGGAGGTGGCCGATCTGTTGATGCTGGAGCTGAATATCTCTATCTCCGATCTGGTGAGCGACGAAGCCATCACCCCCAAACGGAGGCCTCCTGGCAACGACCACCGGCTGACGATTGTCGCTCAAGTGGACCGTGTGGTGGGCAGGCCGGCCACCTCGCGATAGGTGGCCAACACGTCGCGGGCGGTCTGATCCCAGGAAAACCGGGTGATCCGGTTCTTTCCTTTCGCGATCAAAGTTTCACGAAGTTTCGAGTCGAGCAGGATTTCTTTGAGGCCGCGAGCGATTTCAAAGACGTTCTCGGGGTTTACGGTAACGGCGGCATCTCCCACCACTTCGGGTAACGAACTCACGTTCGATGTCAGTGTAGGGGTGCCGCAAGCCATTGCTTCCAGTGGAGGCAGACCAAACCCCTCATAGAGAGATGGAAAGGCGAACAACTCGGCCGACTCATAAAAAGCCTGCAGCGTGTCTTGCGGAACGAAGCCAAGGAAACGCACGGCGCCACCCACTCGCATCTGATGAACGGCGCGGCGCACACTGGGGTGCAGCGCGATATCGTCGCCAATGATGATCAACCGAAGGTCGTGGTACACCGGGTGTGAGGTAAGCTCGCCGCGTAGCACCGAGAAGGCTTCAATCAAGCGCGGAATATTTTTTTGCGGCTTGATGGTGCCCGCGTAGAGCACGTAAGGGTAGTTCACCTGATAACGTTCAAGCGATCGTTTGCGGTCTTCGCAGCCGGCCGGATCGGCGGCCAGGGCGAGAAATCGGGGATCCAGCGCATTAGGAATCGTACGCAGCAGATTCGGCGGAAGGCGAAACACCTCCTCGACATCGCGCCGTGTGGCCGTCGAGACGGTGATCACCCGGCTGGCGCGCAGCAGTCCGCGCCGGCTTTTCCACAAGCTCAACTGCGTAACGGCACGCGACGCGGTGGAATAAAGGTGCCGGCTCATGTCGTGAATCGTCACAACATAGGGCCGCAGCATCCATAATGGAACGCGATTGAGCGGTATGTGATAGAGGTCCGCTCGAAAGCGCCGAAGGAACATCGGGAACGCGATGTTGTCACGCAGAGAGCGGTCGCTTTGCGCGTAGGGAACGACGTGGAAGTTAGCCGGAAGGCCGGCGAAATCAGCCTCGTTGGTCGTCGAGCAGACCAAAATGAACTCGTCTTGCCGCTCAATGTGGGCGAGCGTGTGCACGAGATTACGGATGTAGGTTCCGATGCCGAAATCGCGCAAGTGCCGGGCGTCAAGGACGATGCGCAACTGGTGACCCCCCGGAACGGCGATCGGTCATGATTAGGCTGGCGTAGCGGCGAATTTCCAGGAATAGAGAGGAAAGCGATCAGTGAGCGTGCCCACTTTGCGGCGCACAGAGGCCTCGGCTTCGGCCAGCTTGGCTTCGCCCTGTGGGATGGCGGTGAGCACTTCCGCAATGAGAGCGGCCACTTCGCGCATTTCGGCGGTATCGAAGCCGCGCGTGGTAGCGGCGGGGCTGCCCAGCCGGATGCCACTGGGGTTCATCGGCGGGTTGGTGTCAAAAGGAATCGCGTTCTTGTTGGCCGTGACGTGAGCCCGGTCGAGCGCCTGTTCGGCTTCTCTACCGCGAACGCCCTGCGAGAAGACGTCGACCAGAAGCAAGTGCGTGTCGGTTCCGCCGGAGACGACTTTGAAGCCTGCCTCCATCATCCCGCCGGCAAGCGCCGCGGCGTTGGCAACGACGCGCCGCTGGTATTCGGCAAATTCGGGCTGGAGGGCTTCGAGGAAGCAAACGGCCTTGGCGGCAACAACATGAACAAGCGGACCGCCCTGGTGCCCTGGGAAGACGTTCTTGTCGATGGCCGCGGCGAGCGATTCACGGCACAGGATCAGGCCGGCCCGTGGCCCGCGCAGCGTTTTATGGGTGGTGGAGGTGACGATGTCGGCGTGCTCGCAAGGATTTGGATGCATACCCCCGGCGACAAGGCCGGAGAAGTGCGCCATATCGACCATGAACAGCGCGCCTACTGAATCGGCAATCTGGCGGAAGCGGGCAAAGTCGATTACGCGCGGATACGCGCTGCCGCCGGCAACGATCAGTTTTGGCTTGTGCTGCTCGGCCAGTTCGGCCAGCTTGTCGTAATCGATGCGGTGATCGTCCGGGCGCACGCCGTAGCCGACGATCTTGTAGAGTTTGCCCGAGAAGTTGAGCTTGTGACCGTGCGTGAGGTGGCCGCCATGGGCCAGATCCATGCCAAGAATCGTGTCGCCAGGATCGAGTACGGCGGAGTAGGCCGCCGCGTTGGCCTGCGAGCCGGAGTGCGGCTGCACGTTCGCGTGTTCCGCTTTGAAGAGTTGTTTGGCGCGGTCGCGCGCAAGATTCTCCACGATGTCGGCAAATTCGCAGCCGCCGTAGTAGCGCTTCCCAGGGTAGCCTTCGGCGTACTTGTTGGTGAACACGCTTGAGGTAGCTTCGAGCACCGCCTCGGAGGTAAAGTTTTCGCTGGCAATTAACTCGAGGCGCGTATTCTGCCGGTCGAGCTCTTTCTGCAGGGCGTCATAAACGGCAGGGTCGACCTGGGCCAGGGACCGGGCCATCCGCTTCTGTTCTTGGGAATTGGTGCTAGGCATGTTTAGGATTCGCTTTCGAGCGTCGTGATCTTGCCCACGCGGCGGGCGTGGCGTCCACCTTCAAAGGGAGTGGAAAGGAACACGTCGAGTAGTTGTTTGGCTTCGGGCTCTTCTATGAATTTCGCGCCGAGGGTGAGGACGTTCGCATCGTTATGTCCGCGGACGAGGGCGACTTCGCCGGCGTGCGTTCCAAGGGCGGCGCGGACGCCGTGGACCTTGTTCGCCGCGATGGACATGCCCACGCCGGAAGAGCAGACGAGTACACCCCGTTCGGCTTCGCCAGTAGCTACTTTGCGAGCGACTGCCGCGGCGAAGTCGGGGTAATCGGTGGATTCGGTGGAAGTGGTGCCGAGGTCGTTCACATCGTGGCCCTCTGCCTGCAAATAGTCGCGCAGCTTTTCCTTCAATAGAAAGCCCG
>DASRHX010000445.1:0-11598 GCA_035650295.1 Bryobacteraceae bacterium
TGTTCGGGTTCGAGATCAACACGGCTCGCGTTGCCGGCGTGATCGCCCGCAGCAACTCTTCCATCGGGAAGGCAAGCGTCCCTTCGCGATAAGCGATGTCAGTCACCTTCGCGCCGGCCAGTTCCGCATAAAAGCGATACATGGCGTAGCTCGGGTGAAGTACGATCACTTCCTGGTTGTCGTCCACGAAGGTGTTCATGAGTACCTGAATTGCTTCGTCCGTGCCGTTGGTCAGCAAAAACTCGTTTGAGTCGACGCCGAAGAATGCGGCCAACGCTGCTTTCGCCTCGCCATACTCGGGATAGATGCTGAGTCCGGATTCGTTCAACTGCTTTTGCAGAAACTCGATCACGCGCGGTGAACTTCCCACCGTGTTCTCGTTAAAGTCAAGGCGTAGTTTGCCGTGGCGTCCGCCGGTTGGGGGCGAGTAAGGGGCCATGCGTTCGACAGCGGCCCGCGGCGACAATTGTGCCGCGTCAGCCACGAGTGCGCACCTCCACTGAGCGCGCGTGTGCTTCTAAACCCTCGGCGCGTGCCAGCGTCGTGACGCTTTTTTCGAGACGCTTCAGCGCCGCCATATTCAATTCCTGCGCGCTGATCACCTTGACGTAATCCGCCGTCGAAAGTCCGCCACGCAGGCGGGCCACGCCGCTTGTGGGCAGCACGTGATTTGGCCCGCTGGCGTAGTCGCCGGCGGCCTCCGTGCTCACTGGTCCGATGAAGATGCTGCCTGCATGGCGAATGCCCGCGAGTAACGAACGATCGGGAATGCTCAAGTGCTCGGGCGCAAAGCGATTCGCTATCTCAACGGCCTCGGCTTGCGACGGCACGACAATGATCGCGCTATTGCGGTCGATTGCCTTGCGCGCGATCGCCGCCGTCGGCAGAGTTTGCAACTGAAGCTCGATTTCCTTCACCACAGCGCCGGCGAGTTGCTGGGAGCGAGTAAGGAGAATCGCGCTCGCGTCAGTATCGTGCTCGGCTTGCGCGAGCATGTCGGCGGCGATCCACTTGGGATTCGCCTCGCCCACTTTCTCCGGCGCGATGATCAAAATCTCCGTAGGACCAGCGACGAAATCGATTCCGACCTCACCTGCCAGTAACTTCTTCGCCGCCGCGACGTAGATATTGCCCGGTCCCACGATGCGATCCGCGCGCGGAACCGTCTTGGTTCCATAGGCGAATGCCGCTATGGCATGAGCGCCACCCATGCGGAAGAAGTGGTCCACCTTCAAATATGCTGCCGTGCCCATGACCGCTTCTGCGGGACGCGGTGAACAGGCGCAGATGGTTGGCACGCCGGCGACCCGCGCGGGAATGGCCGTCATCATCAGCGTGGAAGGCAGCGGGTAGCGGCCGCTAGGAATGTACGCCGCCACAACATCGAGCGGGCGAACAACTTGCCCCACCTTCAGCCCAGGCGCGAGCGTTGCTTGTTTGGCGACTGGAAGCTGCAGCTTCGCAAATGCGCGAATGTTCGACGACGCCTCCTTCAGCGCTGCGCGCATATCCTTGCCGAGCCCGGCGTAAGCTGCCTGCAGCGCGGCGTGCGGCACCGCGACCGTCGGCGCATCGAGACCATCGAACTTCTTCGCATACTCGACCAGCGCCTTGTCGCCGCCTTTACGCACGGCCTCCAGAATCGGACGCACCAGACCCTCGGCTTCGTTCATGCGGCTGGCGCGTCGGGTCAGCATGTTTGTGACAGCGGTCGTATCGACGATGCGCAGCATGACTACATTACGACCTTGTTCAACGGATATTCGACGATGCCTTGCGCTCCAGCTTCTTTTAACCGCGGGATGATCGAACGAACCGTCGTTTCTTCCAGAATCGTGTTGACGGCCAGCCACTCATCGTCGCTCAAGTGCGAAATAGTTGGATTCTTCAAGGCGGGCAGCACGGCAAGCACGGTCTGCAGATCGCTCTTCCTCACGTTCAGCATCAAGCCGACCTTGCCCAACGCGCCCATGGCACCCTCCAGCAACATCCGAATGTCTTCCAGCTTTCGTCGCTTCCAGCCGTTGGCCCACGAGCTTTTGTTTGCGATCAACTGCGTGTTCGATTCAAAGAGCGTCTCGATCACGCGGAGCTTGTTGGCCTTCAACGATGAGCCCGTTTCGGTGACTTCCACGATGGCATCGGCCAGCACGGGTGGTTTCACTTCCGTCGCGCCCCAGCTAAATTCCACCTTTGCGGTGACTCCGTGTTTGGCCAAATAGCGCTTGGTTGCGCCGACCAGTTCAGTGGCGATGATCTTGCCTTCCAGGTCTTTCACCGTTTGAAACGGCGATGAGTCCGGTACGGCCAACACCCAACGGACTTTGCCGAAGCTCTGCTTCGAATAGACAAGGTCGCACACAACCTCAACGTCGGCGTCGTTCTCGGCGACCCAATCCAAGCCCGTGAGTCCTGCATCGAGAATGCCGTCATCCACGTACCGCGCCATCTCTTGCGCTCGAATCAGCATGCACTCGATTTCGGGATCGTCGATAGACGGGAAGTAGCTGCGCGAGCTCGTGCTGATGTTGAATCCCGCGCGGCGAAACAGGTCCACTGTGGCCGACTCGAGACTGCCCTTGGGAATGCCGAGCTTTAGCTTCTCGCTCATTTCACGCCTCCGTACACGGCATTCGGATCGTAGGTTTGTTTGTCGACTACCTTCCATTGCTCGCCGTCCAGCGTGCGAAAGAAGCAGCTCTCATAGCCCTCGTGACAGACGCCGGGACCCTGCGCATCGACGCTGAGCACCACGGCATCACGATCGCAATCGGTGCGGATCTCTTTCACCACAAGCCGGTGGCCCGAGCTCTCGCCTTTCAACCACAACTTCTTTCGCGAGCGGCTGTAGAAGGTGGCAAAGCCCGTTTCCTTGGTCATCCGCCACGCCTCTTCGTTCATGAAACCAACCATGAGGACACGGCCGCTGAAGTGATCCTGAATGACGGCGGTCACGAGGCCGTCGAGCTTCGTAAAATCTAGGTCCATACAATCCTTCTCAAGATGAGTCCGCAGGCTACGTGGCCCGGCGCGGTCGAGGGAAATCGAAAAGCCCGCCGGGTGCGGCGGGCTCGTCTGCGCAATTGAAATTCGGAATCGCTTCCGCAGTGCCCGTCGCTACACACCATGGGTATGGTGATGGTGGTGATGGGCGTGCCGAGGCATGAAATTGAAGTATATCAGAACGCCTGCTCCAAGTCAGCGATTATGTCCTCGGGGGCTTCGATGCCCACGGACAAGCGGATCAAGCCATCGCCAATCCCCTGGCGCTGGCGCTGCTTGGGCGCCAGATCACGGTGCGAACTCATCGCCGGGTAGAGGGCGAGCGTGTGCACGTCACCGAGCGTCGTCGCGCGCACAATGAGTTTCAGCCGGTCCATGAAGCGGAAAACGTTCTCTTGCGTGGCTTCCTTCAGATCGAAGCTCACCATCGCGCCGTGCGCCTTGCCCGCGAGCAGCCGGCCAATCGTTGCCGCATCGGCGTGGCGTGGATCGCCGGGATAGTAGACGCGCTCCACACCTGCGTGCGACGCCAGCCATTGAGCCACTTTGCAGGCGTTCTCGCACTGCCGTTCCATGCGTAGCGGAAAGGTCTTCACGCCGCGCATCGTGAGATAGCATTCGAACGGTCCGAGCACTGGGCCGCTGATCTTCCCGATCGACCGGATGATGGGCAGGTGCGCCTCGTCGCTGATGACGACACCGCCCAACACGTCTCCATGGCCGGCGAGGTACTTCGTCAGGCTATGCACGACGAGGTGAGCGCCCAGTTGCAGCGGCTGCAGGAGTAAGGGAGTGGCGAAGGTGCTGTCGACGATGAGCGCCGCTCCTACGGCCTTGGCCATCGTCGCGATACGGTCCATCGGCCCCACGCGAAGAAGCGGATTGGAGATCGACTCCATCAGGACGCAGCCTGGCTTTGCTTGCTCGATCGCCTTGGCCACGGCAGCTTCGTCGCAGATATCCACGAACGTAATGTCGACGCCCATTGGTTCGAGCATCTTCGTCAGCATGTTTGTAGTCGCACCGTAAATGGCGCTGGCCGCAACCACGGACCGCCGCCGGTCTGTGAGCGCGGCCTGCAGTGCCACCTGCAGCGCCGCCATGCCTGAGGAGGTCACCAGCGCTCCGGCGCCTTCTTCGAGCGCCGTGAGTTGCTCCTCTAACGCCCGCGCCGTCGGAGTGTCGTAGCGCGAGTAACAATAGCCGTCCATTTCTTCGCCAAAGACCTTGTCCAGGTCTGCCATCTCCGCGTAGGAAAAACTGGAGGCCGTGTAAATGGGAGTCGTGGAGGGAATTGCGTCGGGCAGTTTTTTACGATCGCCCGCATGCACCGCTTTCGTGTGAATATTCATTTGCGTTTCCAACGCGTGCCTTCACGCGTGTCTTCCAGAATGACGCCTTGCGCCTGGAGTAAGTTGCGAATCTCATCGGACCGGGCGAAATTCTTCGATTTCTTGGCCGCGATTCGTTCATTCACCAACGTGTCGATGGCTTCATCGGAAAGCCCGCCTTCCCGTTCAACGGGACGCAGGACGTCGAAGATGGAGTCGAAGGTGGCGAGCAGTGACAATGCAGCCTCGCCATTGCCTGAGAGAAATTGGCCGCTGTCCATCGCTGAGTTCGCATCCCGGACGAATTCGAAGATTGCGGCGAGCGCGCCGGCTGTATTCAGGTCGTCGTCCATCGCCAGTTCGAAATCGCTCAGCGCCTTGGCGGTGCGTTCCTTCAATTGGGCGTCCACGCCTTCGGGGAACTTCCCCGCATCGAGGCGCAGTTTGAAATTGCGCAAGCGGTCAAGCGAACTGCCGTGCGAGCGCAAGCCTTCCATAGTGAAGTTGAGCTTCGTACGGTAATGCGCCGAAGTGAGCAGGTAACGAATCACGTCCGCCTGCCAACCCTGCTCGAACAGGTCTCGCAGCGTGTAGAAGTTGCCCAGTGATTTCGACATCTTCTGGCCTTCCACCATTAGATGCTCGGCATGCAGCCAAAAACGGGAAAAGGTCTTGTGCGTAATCGCTTCACTTTGCGCGATCTCATTTTCGTGGTGAGGAAACGTGAGGTCGATGCCGCCCGCGTGAATGTCGAGCGTCTCACCCAGATACTTCATCGCCATCACGGAGCATTCGATGTGCCAACCGGGCCGGCCGGGACCAAAATCGCTTTCCCAGCACGGCTCGCCTTCCTTGCGCGACTTCCAAAGCACGAAGTCCCGCGCGTCGTCCTTGTCGTACTCGTCGACATCCACGCGCGCGCCCGATTTCATTCCCGAAAAATCCAGCCGCGCGAGTTTTCCGTAGTTCGGAAATTGTGCGATGCGGAAGTACACCGAGCCGTCGCTCACATAGGTGTACCCGTCCTGCTTCAGCTTGGCAATCGCGTCGATCATCTCCGGTATATGTTCTGTCGCCCGCACCAGCCGTTCCGGCCGTTCGAGCCGCAGCTTGTCACTATCTTCGAGGAATGCCTTTTCATAGACCTCGGTATATTCGTTGAGGCTCTTGCCCTGCTGCATCGCGTTGCGGATGATCTTGTCCTCAACGTCGGTGATGTTCATCACATGCATCAGCGTGTAGCCGCGGTAGCGAAGCCAGCGGCGCAGCAGATCCTGAAACGTGAACGTGCGCAGGTTCCCGATGTGAACGTAGTGATAGACAGTGGGCCCGCACGTGTACATGCGGACAGTCTTCCCGTCCTGCGTCGAGAAGTCTTCCACCTGTTGAGTAAGCGTATTAAAGAAGCGAAGCGCCATGAAGCGGTCTTTTTATCGTACCAAGGGAGCCGCCGGCGGCCTGCCTATTTGGGTGCGGCGATGCGATAGAGATGCGTGGCCGTGCGTAAAACGACACTATCGTGTGCGATGGCGGGCGTGGCCATGATCATTTCGTTGAGTGGGTTCGTGCCGAGTAATTTGTATTCCGGTCCGGCTTGAATCACGAAGGTGTCGCCATCCTCGCTGGCCACGAATACCTTGCCGTCATAAGCCCACGGACTTGCGGTGAACGCCACGGTGCCTTCGCTGATGCGCACCTTGTCGTAGACGAGCTTGCCCGTTCGCGCGTCGTGACAGGTGAGGAAGCCGCGGTCGTAAAGCGTGTAGTAGAGATCGCCATACACGAGCGGCGAAGGATTGTATGGTCCGCCTTGCGGCAGATGCCAGGCGATGAACTGATTCGATGTTTCGCCAGGCCTGAGCGAGATGTCGCCCCGCGCGCCTGGTTTCACGGCAAATACCGGCCGCACCTGATCGCCCACATAGCCTGAGGCGATGTAGAGCAGGCCATGGCGTGTGAAGGGAGTGGGGATGACAATAGAACTCATGCCGCCGAATTCCCAGAGAACTTTTCCATCGAGATCGTAGGAGCGCACGCGTCCGGTACCGGTGGTGACGATTTCGGTATGCCCGCCGTGAGTCCAAATGAACGGGGTCGACCAGTTGCTCTTCTCGTCTTCGCGCGCTACCCGCCAGATTTCGCGGCCGGTTAGTTTGTCGAGTGCCGCGAGATAGGAACGCGTGTCGTTGTCGTTCACGATGTAAAGCCGGCTGCCATGCAATATGGGTGAAGATGCCGTGCCCCAGCCGTAGCGCATTTCCAGGCCGGGAGAGTCTTTGGACCAGAGCAATTTCCCTTGCAGGTCGAAACAGTACAGCCCCGCGCTTCCGAACCAGGCATAAACACGCTCGCCATCGGTTACGGGCGTTTCGCTGGCGAAGGTGTTCTTGAGATGGCGCGCAATGGGAGGCGCTCCACGACGCACCTCACGCTCCCATGCGAGTTTTCCGGTCGCGAAGTCGAACGCGTACACCATCCAACGATGCAGGTCCGTGGGCTTGTCGCGGTTGCCGCCGAAGTAGAGCCCTTTCTTTGGCGGTTCCTTGTCTTCACTGCTGATGGCGGCAGTGAGGAAGACGCGCCCTCCCGCGATCACGGGCGACGACCATCCGGCTCCGGGTACCGGCGCGCGCCAGCGAATGTTCTCGGTAGCGCTCCACCTTGTTGGCAGGCCGCTTCCGTCCGCTATGCCATTCGCGCCTGGTCCGCGAAACTGCGGCCAAGGTGCGTCAGCGGCATGCAAGCAACTCCACACAGCCAAGGCCAAAGCGGCGCTTCTCATGCAAAGGATTATACTCATCGCATGGAACGACGCGCCTTCCTTGCCTCGCTAGCCGCCGCTACGGCGCCTGCCGTGGCGCAAGGTCAATCGCAGCGGCCCAATGTGCTCATATTTCTTGCCGACGACCTCGGCTGGAACGATGTGGGCTACCATGGCTCCGAGATTCAAACGCCGAATATCGACCGCCTCGCCGCGGAAGGTACGCAATTGGATCGTTTCTATTCGTTCCCGCTTTGCTCACCCACACGCTCCGCACTGATGACAGGCCGCTATCCGCTACGGCTCGGGCTTGGCTACACGGTGGTACGGCCATGGGCGCGGTTTGGATTGCCCCTTACCGAGCGGACGATTGCCGATTATTTTCAGGAAGCGGGCTATGAAACGGCGATGACCGGTAAGTGGCACTTGGGGCATTACAGCCGCAAGTACCTGCCGGCTGCTCGCGGTTTCGGCCACAGCTATGGCCAGGTGAACGGCGCCATTGACTACTACACGCATGAACGTGACGGCGGGTTGGACTGGCATCGCGACGGCAAGACGCTCAAGGAAGACGGCTACACAACCGATCTGATTGCCTCCGAGGCCGAGCGGCTGATCCGCGGGCGCGACCGGTCCAAGCCGATGTTCCTCTATGTTCCCTTCAACGCGCCGCATGGGCCGCTGCAAGCGCCGAAGGAATTGCTCGCCAAGTACGCACACATCGAGGATCAAAAGCGCCGCACGTTTGCTGCCATGGTTGACCGAATGGACACCGCAATCGGAGGTGTACTCGCTGCGCTCGATAAGGAAGGCATGCGCGAGAACACAGTCGTGCTGTTTTTCTCCGATAACGGCGGCCCCATCGGTTCCGGTGCGCGCAACAAGCCGTTACGAGGCGCTAAAGGCAGCACCTGGGAGGGTGGAACGAGAGTGCCCGCCGTCATTCGCTTTCCCGGCAAAGTGCCCGCGAAAAAGACGCTGGCGCAGGTAATGACCGTAATGGACGTGCTGCCGACGCTGGCGGAAGCGGCCGGTCAGAAGCCGCGCTATCGCAACCCACTTGATGGAAAGAGCGTTTGGAGCGGAATTCGGTCCGGAACGGCCGCCGCGCGGGAGGACATCTTCTTCTCTATCGAAAGCGAACGCGGCCTTCACTTCGCCGTTCATCGTGACAAGGGCGGCGAACAATGGAAACTGGTGCGGGAAATTGGGACTAAATCGTCTTCTATCAACACGTTTCTCTTCCGCATTGACAGAGATGCAACCGAATCACACGATCTCGCGTCGCAACATCCAGCACTGGTTGACGAACTGGTGACAAAGCTGGAGGCATGGCGCAAACTTGCGCCAGCCGAATCGCTCCGGCACACGACGGGGCCTGGGCAGGCTTGGAAGTCGCCGGCAGCTTGGGTGGATGGCGCCGAACCGTGAGGCGCCGCCGCAGGAGGCACCATTGAACGGTAAATGGATACTGGGCGCGCTTTGTTGCGTTCTGCAAGCGCCCCTATGGGCACAAAGCTTCACAATAACGACCCCATGCCCGCTCCCGCAGGGAACCGTGGGCGCGAACTACGAGGTTCAACTGGAGACGGCCAATGGCAAGGCGCCTGTGCAGTTCGCCTACCTGGAAGGACTGGTCCCACCGGGGTTGACGTTCACCCAATCAGGTGGCCTGTTTGGCACTCCCACCGCGCAAGGCACGCTTACGTTCACAATTCGTGCCACCGATGGCAACGCGACCGTTGTCACGAAGGCATGTTCGATCACAATCGTGCCGTCTTCGGCGAATCCCCTCCAGATCGTCACCTCATGTCCTCTGCCGCAAGCGACCACCAATCAGCCGTACAGCACGGCACTTACTGCCAGCGGCGGCGCGCCAACATATGTGTGGACGATCGCATTCGGCTCGCTGCCAGTGGGGCTTGCCCTCTCGGCTAACGGCTCAATCTCCGGTACGGCGACCGTCAACGCGGTATACAACTTTGTACTCAGCGTGAACGATTCCACGCAACAAACCGCGTTGCGGCAGTGCTCCATATCGACAGCTCCAGGCGGCGGCACCACTTTCTCGCTGACGTCGATAACTCCGAATCAGGCGCTGCAGGGTAGCGGGCAGCCCGTAACGATTACTCTCGCCGGTAGCGGTTTCAATTCGAACGCTATCGTTGTTTGGAATCGTGGCAGCTCGGGAGCTGTCGATCTGGCCACTACGTTCGTCGATGCGGGTACGGTCCGCGCAGTCGTTCCGGCAAATCTTCTGACCAGTTCGGGCAATTTCCCTATCGCCGTACGGCGTACGATCCTCACCTCCGTTGAGTTCACCAATAGCCTGCCCTTTACCGTGTCCGGCGGGCTCTCCATCCGCACGACATGTCCCTTGCCGAGCGCGGCACAACAAGTTGCATACCGCTTCGTGCTGACGGCGGAAGGCGGCATCGCTCCCTATGCGTGGTCGATTGCGAGCGGCACGCTTCCACAGGGCCTCAGCCTGAGCAACAGCGGCGAAATTACCGGTTCGGCCACGGCGGCCGGCGAATCCAACTTTACGTTACGAGTGACCGACGCGCAGCAGAACACTGCGACGGCCGCATGTTCGCTCCGTGTGATTGGGCCATTCGAAGTGAAGCCCGGGTTTTTGAGCTTCACCACGACTCAAGGAATTTCACCCGTTGCGCAGGAGCTCAGCGTTACCAGTGGCTCGGGCACTGTTCCCGTCAGCGCGCAAGTTCTCAACGCAAGCTGGCTTCGCGTGCAACTCAGCAATACGAGCACTCCATTGCGCATCCGCGTGGATGTGGACAGCGCCGGTCTGTCTCCGGGAACTTACAACGGCTTGATTAGCGTCAATGCCTCCGGTGCAAGCAACGGGCCCATCGGCGTTCCCGTGGTTCTACAGATCAACGGGCCATTGCTTACGCAAATGCAGGTTCGGCCTCGCGGTCTCAGTTTTCGTTTTCCACGCGATGCGTCTCAGCCTCTCCAACGGCACCTTACCGTATCCAACGCGGGCG
The DNA here is from genome assembly GCA_035650295.1 of Bryobacteraceae bacterium. Lineage (GTDB taxonomy): Bacteria > Acidobacteriota > Terriglobia > Bryobacterales > Bryobacteraceae > JAFLBB01. The sequence goes on from DASRHX010000445.1 coordinate 10,107, forward strand.
CGGGCACGTTCAACTACCAGATTGCGGTTACTCCCATAAGCGGCGGGCCGTGGCTGACGGTAGTCGATCCAGTAGGCACTGTGACTCCCAATCAACCCGGATACTCCGTGATGCAGGCAAGCCCTTCGGGGCTTTCGCCGGGTACGTATCTTTCGCGTGTGACCATCAGCGGACCTCCCGGCGCCGCGCCTACTTCGTTGCTGGCAACTCTCAGCATCAGCACTGGGCCCGAGCAACTCGGCACATCGACGTCCGCCATCTCTTTCCGCGGTATCGCCGGTGGCTCATCTCCCCCCGCGCAGGACCTCGACGTCCTCTCTCAAGGAGCCAATCCATTGTTTTGGCAGAGCGTCGGTGGCGGGGCCGCGGGCATCGGCAACTTCCTCCGTGTGGCGCCGACAAGCGAAACCGCGCGCCCCGATCTGCCCTCGCGCGTGCAGGTGTCGGCCGACACTTCAGGCCTCACTTCCGGACTGTACAGCGGCATCCTGCGTGTGAGCACGGGATCAGATAATTCACCGCGCCTGGTCGCAGCCCACCTGCGCCTGCTCGGGCCCGGCCAACAGCCCGGCATTCACGCCGCGCCGGGAGGGCTGGTGTTCACTTCACAGCTAGGGGCCGGCGACCCATCCGCTCAATCCATCACGCTGAGCAATCCGGGCACCGCGGCGGCAACCCTTGATCTAGCCATAAGTGGAGACGCCAGGCCATTTCGCCTCCCAACGCAAATCCCTCAGTCGCTGGTTCCCGGAGAGCCGCAACAAATCGCCATCAGCATCGTGACGGCCGGTCTTGCCCCAGGCGTGTATGAGGGCGGACTTGTAGTGTCGCTGGGCGGCGATGCGCAGGTGGTTATCGTGCCTCTACGCCTCCTGCTCACGCCTGGGGGCGGTTGCGTGCGCACGTCGCTACTTGCCGCTCCCATCCAACCAGTGACCGGCTTCCTGGCGATGACCGGCTCGGGGCTTCCGATCCGTGCGCGGGTCGTGGACAACTGTGGCGCGGCGCTAACGATTGGCGCCGTGACGGCTCGGCTGGCCTCACCCGATGCGACTCAAAGTTCGCTGACTCATTTGGGCAACGGCATTTGGACAGGTGATGTTCAGGTGCCCAATGCACTTGCCAATAACCAACTCCGGCTGGATCTGGTGGCTAGCTCCACCAGTCCTGTCCTTCGCGGGACAACCACCATCTTCGGCGCTGCCGACGATACGATCACCATACCTGAGGTGGTTGAGGACGCAGTATTGAGCGCATCCACCTATGCCTATGGCCAGCCTATTGCGCCGGGCGGTCTCGTCGCTGCGTTTGGTTTGAATCTTGCCGACCGAACAGCCAGTGCGTTTCCACCGGCGGCCTCGCTTGCAGGCGCACTTGCGTTCTTTGCGAGCCCCACAACGGGACTTGCCGCACTTCCGCTGTTCTATGCCAGCCCCAATCAATTGAACGGCGAAGTGCCGCGCGACTTATTGCCCGGTGTCTCACGCCAGGT
>DASRHX010000446.1:0-5005 GCA_035650295.1 Bryobacteraceae bacterium
CGCATCGTTATAAGTCCAGCCAAACCGTCCCTTCATACAGGCATGACCCTGATTCGAAGGTCCATCGTCTGCGGGTGTCATGACCACCACGCGACCATCTCGCACACCGGCGTCAAACGCACAACCCACGCCACAATAGGCGCATGTCGTGCGTACGGTTCCGGTCGGCGCCCCCTGCTCCAGCACCGTCTTCTCCGTGAGCGCGCCGGTCGGACATTCCTTCACGCAGGCGCCACACGAGACACAGTTGGATGCCGCAAACGCCGCCGCCTCGTTCATAAGAGCTCCGGCTCCTGCTGCTGGCCTCGCCGAAAATCCTCGTCCGATCATGGTCAAGGCATGCGTGCCCTGAATTTCATCGCAGGCCCGCACGCAGCGGGCGCAGGACACACAGGCGGCATTGTCGAAAGTGAAGAACGGATTCGAGTCGTCGCGATAGGCCAGCCGGCGCGCCGGATCGCGGTAGCGCACGGACCGGACCCCGGAGGAAACGGCCAGGCGCTGCAGCGGTTCCGGCACTGGCCCGGCATCCGGCTGTTCAGAGAGATACAACTCGACGATGTTGCGCCGCAGCCGTTGGAGCCGTTTGGTTTCAGTCTGCACGACGAGCCCTTCTCGCGCAGGCATCGTACAGGTCGCCGCAGTCCCGCTTTGCCCCTCAATCTCGCACAGACAAAGACGACAGGACCCAAATGGAGCGAGACGGTGCGAAACACACAAACTGGGAATCGAAATCCCTGCCTTCTGCGCAGCCATATAAATGGTATCGCCCGGTTCGGCAGTGACAGGCAGGCCGTTGATTGTGAGATTCATCGCTTTCGGCTTTCAGCGACCAGTGATCAGCGTTCAGCTTATTGCTGTCGACTGAATGCTGATAGCTTGCTTTTGAATTCATCCGGGAAATGTTCGATCGCGGCCAGTACCGGATAGGGCGCTCGCCCTCCCAAGGCGCAGAGACTGGCGTCCTTCATGGTCTCGCCGAGGTCGGACAGGAGGATGAGATCCTCGGCGGTTCCCCGGCCGCCCTGAATCCGTTCGAGAATTTCGCGACCACGTACCGATCCGATGCGACAGGGTGTGCACTTACCGCAAGATTCGTCCGCCGTGAAGGCCATGAAGTGGCGTGCCAACTCCACCATGTTTGTTTCATCATCGTAGACGACGATGCCTCCATGTCCAAGAATCGCTCCGGCCTCGGCGAACGCGTCATAGCAGATGGGGATATCGAGTTGCGATTCGGGAAACAGGCTCCCTAACGGCCCACCGACCTGCACGGCTTTGAACCGTGAACCAGGCGCCATGCCTCCGCCGAATTGATCCAGTATGCGGCGCAACGTGAAACCAAAAGGAATTTCCACCAGACCGGGCTGCTTCACCCGACCACCGAGCTGAAGCGCCATCGTACCGCGGGACCCTTCGGTGCCGAGGGAGGCATGCCACGCGCCGCCGCGTACAAGAATATTGGGAATCGTCGCGAACGTCAGAACGTTGCTGACGATCGTCGGTTTCCCATACAGTCCTGATTCCGCCGGGTAGGGCGGCTTCGTCAGTACGACACCACGACGGCCCTCCAGCGATTCCAGCAAAGCGGTTTCTTCTCCGCAAACGTAAGAACCGGCGCCGGTCACCACTTCAAGATCGAACGGATAGTCGTCGCAGTCCAACAGGTCCGCCTCCCGCGCTTTCTGAATGGCGAAGCGCATGGCCCGCATCGCCGCTGGATATTCGTACCGGCAATAGATATATCCGCGCGTCGCCCCGATCGCCTGGGCGCAGATGAGCATCCCTTCGATCAATCGGAAGGGATCGCCCTCCATGATCATCCGATCGCAATAGGTACCGGCATCCCCTTCGTCGGCATTCGCCACCACATACTTCTGCTCCGACCCCGTCTGCTGCGCGACTTGCCATTTTTTCCACACAGGAAACGCCGCGCCCCCGCGACCGCGCAATCGCGAGATGCGCAACTCTTCGATGATCGCTTCCGGCGAGAGACTCCGCGCCGCCGCCAATCCCTTGAGTCCACCCCGCGTTTGATACTCATCGAGCGCAAGCGGCTCGGTGATGCCAAAGTTGGCGAAGGTGAAGCGGGTCTGTTGTTGCAGAAACGGTATCCCGGCAACCGGCATTCCACCCATGCCGCCCACGATGCGCGGCAAGTCATTCGGCGCCACGTTGAACCAGGCTTCACGCCCATCGGCCGTATCTCGCTCCACCATCGGCTCCAGAAAGAAGGCTCCGCGCGAGGACGTGCGAATCAGTTGAATCTCTGAACGATCGCTCCAGGCAGCAGCAAGTCGTTCCGCGCCAGCCGCACGGGAAGAGGTGTCATTAGCGAGATAGCAGCGCGTCGTCTTCATTTATGGATAGGGTTTCAGAAGTGACGGCACGTCAGACGGCGTCACTCGTCCACAGAGATCCTCATCTATCATCACGGTCGGTGATACCGCGCAGTTGCCTGCGCAGGACATCTGTTCCACAGTAAACCGCCCTTCCGGCTTCGTGCCGCCGCCTTCAACGCGCACATGGTCTTGGATCGCACGGAGTACCAGCACGCCGTGGTTGGCCGTACAGGATTCGCCCATGCAGACTCGAATGAGGTGCCGGCCGGGTGACTGAGTCCGGAGGTCGGAATAGTAGGACAAGACCCCGGCGACCTGGGCATCCGTCACGCCCAACACCTGCGCAATCTGAGGAATCGCGCTCGTCGGCACATATCCCATAGCAGACTGGACAGCCAGAAGCGTCTTGAGGATGTTCGGCCTGTCCCGCGACGCAGGGCGGCAGGTTTCAAGCGTCTCGGCAAGCCTCTGCCCGTGATGTGTCGTCATCGAGCGACCTCGTCGAGCCCCACATGGGCTCTCAGCTTGTTATAGTCAAATACCGCGTGGCCCACGCGCCTGATGCCAGGGTCGTGGCGCTCCATGTCGGCAATCAAGGCGGCGACCTGCTCGCGACCGGCTGCTGACGTTGCGACGTGACGCGGCATCTGATTTCCCAGCGACGGGCAGGCCCGTTCCGCCCACTCTAAGTACAGAATCTCTAAGAATCCGTTCAAGAGGCCCTGATCTTCCTCCGCTGAAATCACCAACGTGAGAGGCTCTGCCACAGCCAACTCTGACTCCTTGACTTGCCGGGGCGGTGGCGTACAGGTCTCGCCGCGGAAATGAAGAGAAAATCCGAACGTCGCGGCAAGCTTGTGTTTGACGGCATCAAGGCGCTCGCGCGATTCACACTCAACCCACAACTGGGTCGCCGTGAGGATCAGCCTTACGACTACTGCGGATTCAAGGGCGCTGGCCGTCCCTCGCTTTATGAAATGCTGCGCGGCCTTCGAGGCAGAGGCTCCACTGGGTGAGGAGACCGCCGCTTCGCGTTCAAATCCTTCAAGACCTGCGAGCATTTCAGCCATATGTCCATACTCGCAATGATCGTACAGGGCCAAGGCATACAGATAGGGCTGCCCCTCTTCTTCCACATAGTGAATACTCACCACCGCGTCAACGAGCGCGGCAAACCGCATGCGGGCGAAGGTCCCCAGCAACACATGTCCATAACGCTTAGCGAATTCCTGCCAATCGCCAAGTTCGAATGATCCAGCGGATATCTCCACCTGCCGGCGATAGTCAAGCGTGGCGTTCAGCAGGCCTTTCCCGTCCTCGTTGGATAACACGATCGCGGCGCCCGCGATCACTGCCCGTTCCCACTCCACATCGCCCGGCTCACGAATCAACCTCGTGAGGAGCACCTGTCCCGGTTGCAGTTCCTTGCGGAACGCCCCGTCCGGCACGCGATAGACTCGCGCATCTCCTATCGAGCGAAGCATCAGGCGCCGGCCCTGTTCGTCGACCGACAGGAACTCTGCCAGATCGAGATAAGAATGTTTCAGCGGATCCAACCACTCTCGCTCTTCTTGTGGAATATGCTCCGTGATGACGTCGCGCAACTGCTCGATCAACGTCAGTTGCCCGTCCTGCGGGTAGAAGTCGGCGTAGAATAAAAGGTTGGCTAACTCCGTTTCCTGCGGTAGCGGAAACAACATCGTTCCCATACCGCCCTCAAGATAGGGTTGAAGGGAAAGACGTCGTGCGATCTGCCGCTGAGCTGCCAGTCCAGGCTCCAACGAAAGGGATTCCAACCGAGCGAGCAACGCGGCGAGTGAAGGGACAAGCGGCACCCAGAGGCCGGCGGTTGCTTCACTCGCGAGCTTCATATATTTCTTCCTTCACGATGGCCTCGGCGTCGAACCAGTCCTCAAGATCGTGTCCGTCTCGGTACCCCCGTTCTTGCCACAATTCGAACGCCTTTTTCGTAATCCGTGACCGCATGCCATCCGGCAACTCGATGGATTGTGGCGATGCCGCCAAGGGTGAACGCATCGGAGGTTTCATTTTCTTTGTGGGTTTTTTTGTGGGGTTTGTTGCGCTTATCATCGCTGACTCCTTGGCTAATTATGGATTGTTGGAGACATCTCTTCCGGAATCGTCCGGCGATGGCCTGGTCCGAATTTTGGGCTCCGCACCGCGATAACAGGGCAATGGGCCTTTCGCAGGACGGCCTCCGCAACGCTGCCGGACAGGGCATGCGCGATCCCGCGGCGCCCGTGAGTACCCATAACGATGAGGTCGCAAGGCAGGGTCTGGGCAGCATCTAAAATTGAATCGGCCGGAAGGCCGCCTCGCAGCCGAACGTCCACCGCGACGTCAGGATGCTGGCGGGAGGACGCCAACTCCTCCAGCCGTTTCGTCCAACTCTCGCGCACATCTTCGCGGCTCCTGATATGGCCGAGGTCAAAGTCCAAACCATACGACACGGGTTCCAAAACATGCAGCAACATGAGGGATGCCTTCGCCTGCTGCGCCACCACAACTGCATACTCCAAAGCATCAAGGGAACAGTCCGAGAAATCGACAGGCACGAGAATACGCTCCAACGTGACAGGCTCCGACCGGGCCCTCTCATCCTGGGTGTCTGTCGGCTCTGTTCGTACCGCCAGTACGGGGCA
>DASRHX010000447.1:0-8508 GCA_035650295.1 Bryobacteraceae bacterium
AACGTTGCGGAATCCAGCCAATCGGGACCGCCGCTCAGCGCTGGACTCGGTATCCGCACCGACAGTTGTCCTCCCGCGAATACAACGTACGCCTGCCGGATCAAGCCGTGCTCGCCTCCGAGCACCGCACAGCGTATATGCAAGACTCCCGGATCCCCGTCGCGTTTCTTCTTGCTTTTAGTGCCTCCGCGCTTGGCCCCGCCGCCCGCGGCAACCGTGGAATCAGCGTCGTCACAGTGCACGTTCGGCCGGATCGATGCGGTCGTAAATCGCGGTGTTTCGGAGGATTGAGCCGGCGTAGAAGGCGCGCTCGCTACGCCCACCAGGAGTGGCAATGCTAGAGCCGCCATGCCGGTCACTGCAATGGCAGCCTTCTTTAGGAAACTAAGTTGCAGCAGCTTTCGATCCATCACGATAGCCTCGATTCTTCTCTTGAGATTGGCTCTACTTACTCCCGATACGCACGCAAGCGGTGACTCCACGTACCTCTTGCATACGTTCAAGATTGCCTCGGCGTAGGCCTTCGAATCCCCGGTCTCCCGCAATGCTTCCTCATCGCAGGCAAGTTCACGCTCTTCCACCAGCCTTGCGCCAATCCACCACACCAGGGGATGAAACCAGAACACCGCTTCGACGAACATGTGGATTGCCGAAGTCAGATTGTCGCGCCGTCGGATGTGGCACAACTCGTGAGTCAAGACAGCTGCGAGTTGGGCGGGCGGCAGTTGTTCCTCGATGCCCGAGGGAAGGAGCACGGCTGGACGAAGCCATCCCACCGCACCCGGCTCCAATAGTCCGGGAGCCGAGCGAACATCCACGGGTGCTGCGATGTTCATCGGTGTACTGGCGCGCAGGGCGGCTTGAATGCGGCGCCACTCCTTCAAGCGAATCGCCGCAATGAGCGCAAATCCACAGGCCCACGCCGCAATCATTCCAATCCCAACCCAGTCGCGCCTCTGCGGCGCGGCTGGCACGATTGGTTGGAAATCGAACTCGGCAAATGGCCGGCTCATTTGCATCACAGCAGCCGAAGCAATCGGCTCCGCGGCTCTCTTCGCCGCTGGAACCGCCTGCCAATAGGTGCCCAGGCTCATCAGCAGGCTGAAAGGAAGTAGAAACTTCAACGAGGCGCAAAACCACAATCGGAAGCGTATTTGGGCGCGATTTTTGCGCAGAGCAATGGTGAACAGCGCCGCCACGACGGCGAAGATCGTCGATTGCCACAGATGATTTGCGACTGCGCCGTACATGGGTCACCTGTCTTTCTTCTTTGGTTGCAATGCCAAGTTCTTCAGGATCTTTTCCAGTTCCCGAACGTCGTCCATCGTGAGCTTACCGGCCTCCGCGAACTGAGCCATCATCGGCTGAGCCCGCCCGCCGAAGTAGTTCAATATGTCGTCCAGGAAGCGATGGCGCGTCACATTGCGAGCCACCGTCGGTTCGAAGATGTGAGCATTGCTGATCTTTCTCACGCGCCGCACGGCCTTCTTGGCTTCCAGCCGGTACACCGTCGTTTGAATCGTCGTGTAGGCCGGGCGCGGCTCGGGAAATGACTCTTGTACTTCCCGGATGGACGCCTTGCCCTGCGCCCACAATGCTTCCAGAATCTGCATTTCGAGCTTTGTGAATTTCATCGGCGTTGCCCTTCTACGATCCTGTGGTTGATCCTACTATTATGTAGTAGAGATCGTCAAGAGAAATTTTCGCCTCCGCCTCCACAACCTCCACGTGGATATCGCCCTTTCCCGCGAGTGCAACCGCCTCAACCTTCTTCAAGTTGCCCGCTACCTCGACAGGGAACCCGAACTTCTGCTCGGCTACTATCACCAGCTCCTCGACGATTCCGCGTTCGTGGCCCAACTCAATCGCCAGATGGCACGCGCCCGTCAACAACTCCACTTCACCAAGGGCATCTTCGGCAAACCCGATGTCGATTCCGTCGATTGGTTCGCCTTTCAGCGCATCCTTCTATACATCCTTGTCCGCACGCTCCGTCCCGCCCGCATCCTCGAAACCGGCGTCTATTATGGCGGCAACACCGTCTTTCTCCTCAAAGGCCTCCACGATAACGGCGAAGGCACGCTTGTCTCCATCGACCTCCCCGGCTCCAAAGCCGCCTCCACCACACGCCACCCCGGCGTCGGCGACACCGAACTCTATGCAGCCCACGTCCGTGCTGGCTTCCTCATCCCTGAAGAGCTGGAAGGCCCGTGGCAATTCATCGAAGGCAGCAGCCTCGATGTGGTCCCCACCCTCGAAGGCCAATTCGATTTCTACATCCACGACAGCGAGCACTCGTTCCAGTTCCTCCAGCGCGAACTCGCGCTCGCCTCGCGCAAGCTCACAACCGATGCTACGTTGCTTGTCGACGACATTGATTGGTCGAACGCCTTCTACGCCTTCTGCGCCGGCGAACGCTACGTGCCGCTCCTTCTCACCGACAACGGTAAAGACGGACTCCGCGTCCGCTCCGGACTTGTCCGCCGGAACCACCCCGCCAATTATGATCCGGCCTTCGTAGGACAGGCTTCCTCACCCTCGGCTTCCACCACCCTCTCGAACAAATGCTCATACCGCACCACCAGCCCCAACTCATCCACCACCAAGTCCGCCTCAAACCCGCTCGATAGCCCCAGGTCGACGTACCGCAACTCCCGCGGTCCCACGCGATCGTAGCGTTGCCGCGACCGCGTCACGGTCATTGCGACCCCATCGATAAACGCCGTGTCCAATGTCAAACTCGCTCCCAATGTCTCCGGCATCCTCCGAATCGGGAGTGTGTTACAGAACGGCGTCACCGATAGGTCCGGCTCCTGGACGCCCTCCAGGTCCGGACGTGCCATCCCGTCCACCCGCCAACCCTCTCCGGCGCGCTCGACTCGCAGCAGCCTGTAGCCCTTTGAATTCCAACGCTCCACGGTGACCGACTGAGCTCGCCACTCCGGGTTCAGCCGCCAGCGGTGGTCCAGCCGAAAGCCGCCGCCCTCAAGGCAAATCACGGTGGAGATAGCCGTCACTCCCGCGGGCTCGATCGTAAGTTCCAAACGTTCGAGGCCCTCCACGTCAGTCCGGCGCCAGAAGAGTACCGCCGTGCTCATCGGCTGCCGCGTCCTCTACTTCTTCCTTCGTAGCGGCGCCACCCCTGCCGTATCCACTTCCAGGCTCCACAACGTCCCGCCCGCGGTAATAAACAGCGTCTTCCAATCCGTGCCCCCAAACGCAACGTTTGTTACCTCATCCACTGGAATCGACACGAACCGCAGTAACTTCCCCTCCGGAGACAATATATATAAACCGCCCTTGTACTTATCCGCCGACTCAAACTTGTTCGACTTATTCACACCCCCCGCCACATACAACCGTCCCTTCTCGTCCCGCTTCAGTCCATCCGGCCCCCGGCTCGTCTCCCAATCGAACAATAGCTTCCGGCTCCCCGTATCCACGGACCCATCTTTCTTCAACGCGAACCGCCACAGCTTCCGCGCCGCGCCCATATTATTGTTATTGTTATCGGCGACATACAAAAACTTGTCTTCCTCCGACACCAACACTCCATTCGGCCGGTCCGCCTCGTGCGTAATCACTCGAGCCACGTTGCCCGGTGCGTCGATGCGATACACGCCTTCCACCGGCTTCCCCGCCGCGTCTAATATTTCCATTCCCTCGCGCCGCCCATACCGCGGATCGCTGAAGTAAATTCGCCCCTTCGAATCCACGGTCAAATCATTCGGCGAGTTGAATCGCTTGCCCTCATAGTTGTCCGCCAGCACCGTCACAGCGCCGTCTTTTTCAATCCGCGTCACCCGCCGGTTGCCCGCCTCGCACACTACCAGGCGCCCCTCAGCGTCCCACAGCAATCCGTTCGATCCTCCCGAAGGATCGCGATGCACGTGCATATTCCCCGCCAGATCGAGCCGCGTGATCTTGCCCCCACCCGAAAAAAAGAGCCCCAGTTGAGGATTCCAAGCAGGCCCCTCGCCCGCGCCCGCCTTCTGCAACTGCTTCGGCTCGGCCCCCATCGCTAGCCCACAGATCAGAATTCCCACTACACTAAGTCTCGGCATGTCTCGCTCACTATATTCCGGTTGGTGCCTCGGCCTCACGCTGGTCTATGTCGCTTTCGCCATTTTTCTCGTCTGGCAGGACCGCAACAGTCACGGTGGGGGTTGGATCAGCCTCGACGGCATGATCTCCTATCTCATCACCTTCCCCGTCTCCGCCTTCTTCGACGTCCTGCTCTCGTTCAGGCTAGACTACCGACGCAATCTTGACATGGCGTTCGCCGTTCTCGGCACGGCAACCTGCATCTACTTCGCGCTCTTCGGTGCCGCCACACTGCTCCACACAATGTTTTCCTCCCACGCCCCGCCCTCGCCACCACGTCCGTAATTCCGTATCGCACGTCCTTACACCCCGGCTACAGTACGGATCACCATCTGCTTTAGCTCGGAGGGGCACCCCTGAATCTTATCGATCCGGGGCCAGACGTCCACGTGGCGATTTTGCATAAAGTTGTTCAGGTGAACAATGGTCCACATCGCGGAGCCATAGCTATATCCACCCTTCACCGGGCTCACACGCCCATCCACTACTGTGGCTGGGTTTCCGAGAGCTCCCTGGAGCACGAAAATGGCGTTAATTGTCGCCTTATCGATCATCCCGGTAGGGCGCACCGCTTTTGCTGCAGCCAGCACTTCCGGCGGCGTTGTCGGAAGGGGCTCCTTGGCGAGTATCTCGAAGGCGAACTGCACCAGCAAAACGTCCTCCCTGAGGTTCTGCGCGGGATTTGCGCCGACCACGCCATCCACATTGAACATTACCGGCAGTTCGGGATCGGGAATTCTCGGCGCGAAAAGGTGAGCCATCACTCTTCCTCCGGTTATCTGCGAAAATGCGGGACGCCGCCCGCAACCAGGGCGCCCCAGTGGTGTCCCGGATGACGGCAGTATACACCCACACACGCGGCTAGTAATCACCAGCAATTTCGCGCATGAAACGATATACTGCCAACCAATGAGGATTTCCCGCAGGAGTGTGCTGGCGGGCGCACTCTCACCTGTTCTGCTTCCTGCAGCCACGTCGACCCCTCCCAACATCCTGCTGCTCTTTCCCGATCAGTGGCGTCCGGACTGGGGAGCTTGGAACGGGAACCTCGACGTGCGCACGCCGAACCTTGACGCCCTCCGCAAACGCGGGATGGAATTCACCCACGCCATCGTTCCCTCGCCCCTTTGCGCGCCTTCGCGTGCCTGCCTCGCCTCCGGCCGCGAATACGAAAAGTGCGGAGTCGTCAATAACGGCCAGGACTTCCCCATCCAGCAACCCACCTTCTATCAACTTCTCCGGGGCTCCGGGTACCACACGCTCGCCTGCGGCAAGGTGGACCTCCATAAGAAGTCCCTCGATTGGGGCACTGACGGCAAACGCATGACCCGCGAATGGGGTTTTTCCGACGCCATCGACAACGCCGGCAAACGCGACGCCCCGCGCAGTGTCCAACTCGCCGGCCACCCCACGGATCCCTACATGGCCATGCTCCAACAGCGCGGCCTCATGCAGACCCACATCGACGACTTCGCTCGCCGCGAAGAGTACAAGGACACCTTCCCCACGCCCCTTCCCGACACGGCTTACTGCGACAACTGGATTGGACAGAATGGCATCGATCTCATCCGCCACGCGCCCCGCAACAAGCCGTGGTTCCTCCAGGTGAACTTCACCGGTCCGCACGGCCCCATGGATGTCACCGCGGCGATGCGGAAACGGGTCCACTCGCGATCCTATCCCCAGCCCTTCCGCAACCAGCAATTCGACCAAGCCGTGCATCAGGCGATCCGTCAGAACTACAGCGCCATGTGCGAGAACCTCGATCGCTGGGTCGGACTCTACCTCCGCGAACTGAAACGCCGCAAACAACTCGACCGCACCATTGTCATCTTCGCGAGCGATCATGGCGAGATGCTCGGCGACCATAGTCGCTGGGCCAAGTCCGTCCCCTATCAACAAAGTGTTGGCGTGCCCCTCATTGCCGCCGGACCAGGGATTGCCTCCGGCATTCGTTCCAACGCGCTTGCGAGCATCCACGACCTCGCCGCCACTACTCTCGACTACGCCGGCGTCGATAAACCCGCCTCCATGGACAGCCGCTCGCTTCGCCCCGTGCTCGAAGGGAAGCGCAAACACCACCGCGAATTCCTCCGCAGTGGACTCAATCAGTGGCGCATGGCTTGGGATGGGCGTTACAAACTCATCACTGGCTTCGATCCCGCCAATCGTCCCCGTACCGCGGCCTCAGCGCCGCCGCCTCCGCTCATGTTCGATCTCGACGAAGACCCTAGCGAAGTGAAGAATCTTCACACCGCCCGTCCGGAAGTCGCCAAGCGGCTCCATGAGATGCTGAGCGACTGAAGCCTTTTCCCCTTTGCCTGCAAACGGGTTCACAATGGAGGCGTGAGACGGATTGCGCTGTTGCTTCTCACCGCGGCGCTGCTCGCGCCCGCGCAGGATTCTTCCGCTCCTGAAAGACATCGTATGGTACGCGACGACATCGAATTGCGCGGCATTCACGACAAGGATGTTCTCCAGACCATGCGCGTGACGCCACGGCACCTGTTCATGCCGCCCCGCGCACGTTCACAAGCTTACGAAGATCACCCCGTTCCCATCGGATATGGTCAAACGATCTCGCAGCCCTACATCGTCGCCTACATGACCGAGCGGCTCGCTGTTCGCAAGGAGCACCGCGTCCTCGAAATCGGCACGGGCTCCGGCTATCAGGCCGCTATCCTTGCGCAACTCGCCGGCGAGGTCTACACGATCGAGATCGTCCCCGAGCTGGCGAAGCTCGCGACCGAAACGCTGAAGAACCTCGACTATCGGAATGTGCATGTACGCTTGGGCGACGGCTACGAAGGTTGGCCGGAAAAAGCCCCTTTCGACCGCATCCTGCTCACCGCGAGCCCGTCTGAGATTCCTGCAAAGCTCATTGGTCAGCTCAAGCCTGGCGGACGCCTGCTCGGTCCCGTCGGCAGCTCCCCCCTCAACCAGTCCATCGTCATCATCGACAAAGCCACCGACGGCAGCACGACCACCCGCTCCGTGCTTCCTGTACGGTTCGTGCCGATGGTCAAGCCAGGGATGCGATAATCCGCCTCTCCGCCCTAACCTAATCGCGCGCTCATGCCGATATACACGACAGCTATGTCGAAGCCGCGCAAGCCATTCCGCCTCTACAAACTGGTCCTCATGCTCTTCCTCGGGCTGGTGCTATACCTCGGCGTCTCCCTTGGATTCGCAACCTTCCCCATCGCCATGGTTCTTCACAACACTGGCGATTGCCCGGCCGGCGCCGCTCTATCGGCCATCCACCAGTACGAGATCCACTGGAAAACCCTGATGGCCGGCGGCAAGATCCGGCGCATTCGCCAGACCCCGGACGGCCTGCAGCAGTGGACTACGCCGATGGGCGACTTCTGGGCTCCCGAGAAAACCTGGGTCGGCTTCGTCGTTACCGAACAGCTTCTACGCATCTACGGCGACGGCCCACGCCGCGTCCAACCCGGCGATGTTGTCATCGACTGTGGTGCCAACATCGGCACCTTCACGCGCGAAGCCCTCCTCGCCGGTGCAAGCAAGGTCGTCGCCGTCGAACCTTCGCCGCAAAACGTGGAGTGTCTCCGCCGCACGTTCAAACAGGAAATCGCCGCCGGAAAGGTTCACATCGCGCCCGTCGGCGTGTGGGACAAGGACGACAAGCTCGTCCTCACCGTATTCAACAATTCCGCCCTCGACTCGTTCGTCATGTCCCAGCGCTCCGAAGAGGCCCAGCCGGCCAAGCCACGCACCGTCGAGGTGGCTGTGACCACCGTCGACAAACTGGCCGCCGAACTCAAACTCGACCGCGTCGATTTCATCAAGATGGATATCGAAGGCGCCGAGCGCAATGCCCTCCGAGGCGCCGCCGGCACCATCCGCCAGTTCCGCCCCCGCATGTCCATCGCCACCGAAAACCTCGACGACGACTACCTCGTCGTGCCCAAGGTGATCGCCGAGATCGATCCGAAATACCGCACCGCCTGCGGACGCTGCGCCACCAAAGGCATTGCTTCCATCCGCCCCGACGTGCTCTTCTTCCAGCCCTAATCACGCTGCGAAGACCAGCGCTTCGCCAGCGGATGGATCTACAAGCTGGACGCCTTCCTGCAACGCCGCAATTGGAGTGGCGCTTAGACGCCTGCCAACCGCCGGTACGCCTTCACCGCCGCGTTTTGAAACTCCCAGGCGTTGGTCAATTCGGCCGGTGGCTTGGTCTCGTATTCGAGCACATACGCCACGCCTTGATGCAACGGCCTCGCCGCCAGCCGGGCGCCAAAGCCTGCAAACTCGGGAAAACGTTCGAGCGCCTCGCGCATTGCCTGTTCGGTGAATGTGGGATTGAGTTCCATGGGAAAACCAAAGGCCCGATCCGTTTGGACCGGGCCTTTATCTTATCGTTCGATCGAGCGGGCT
>DASRHX010000448.1:0-2505 GCA_035650295.1 Bryobacteraceae bacterium
ATCGCACGTAGAGGTCGTCACCGTCGCGGACAATCCAAATCGTCACCGGCTTTGTCAGCGTGCCGTCGGATCGGAGTGACACGATCTCCAGTTCTTCCGCTTTTCCGATCTTGTCGAGCTCGTCACTCGTCCACATCGTCATGGGCGTCTCCTTTCTGATTCCAGCTGCGATCACCCGGCTTCATTGTATCGCGCCGATCAAAGACCGGTCCTTCTCTCCAGCTCTTCAGGATACCGCGCCCCTTCAATGGCGATCCTTGAAGCGGCGCTATCGATTTCGCGCAGATCGTCGGGCGTAAGTTCGATGGCAGTCGCTCCGATGTTCTCTTCCAGGCGATGCAACTTCGTAGTGCCGGGGATCGGCACGATCCACGGCTTCTGAGCCAGCAGCCATCCAAGCGCAATTTGAGCAGGTGTCGCCTTCTTTCGTTCCGAAATTTTTCGAAGCAGATCCACCAACGCCAGATTTGCCTCCCGAGCTGCGGGTGTAAAGCGAGGAACGATGTTGCGGAAATCGGTACTGTCGAATGTCGTATTTTCGTCGATCTTTCCCGTGAGGAAACCTTTACCAAGAGGGCTAAATGGAACGAAGCCGATTCCAAGTTCTTCCAGGGTTGGCAGCAGTTCCTCTTCAGGCTGTCTCCACCACAGCGAGTATTCACTCTGAACGGCAGTGACTGGCTGTACCGCGTGGGCGCGACGGATCGTCTGCACTCCTGCTTCCGACAGGCCGAAGTGCTTGACCTTGCCTTGCCGGATGAGGTCCTTGACCGTTCCCGCCACGTATTCGATCGGCACGTTCGGGTCGACGCGGTGCTGATAGTAGAGATCAATGACATCAACCTTGAGCCGCTTGAGCGAGCCCTCGGCACTCTGCTTGATGTGTTCGGGCCGGCTATCTACAACCTGCTGCCCATTAGGATCGATCTTGATCCCGAACTTCGTTGCAATCACCACTTTGTCACGGAACGGCGCGACGCCATCGCCCACGAGCTCTTCGTTGGTGAACGGCCCGTACACTTCGGCGGTGTCGAAGAATGTGATGCCGCGGTCGACGGCCGCGCGAAGAAGACCAATCATCTCCTGCTTGTCTCCCGCCGGCCCGTAGGCGGTGCTCATTCCCATGCAACCGAGGCCGATGGCTGAGACTTCCAAATTGCTGTTTCCAAGTTTGCGCTTCTGCATTTCCCTAACTCCTCTGTAGGACTACTGATCGGAATTTGCGGCGTGGTATTGTTCGTCGCTGACCTTCTCCATCCACTCGACAACTTTGCCGTCGAGCTGTTCCTGGATGGCAATGTGGGTCATCGCGGTGGTTGGCGTGGCGCCATGCCAATGCTTTTCATTACGCGGGCACCAGACCACGTCGCCCGGTCGTATTTCCTCTTTTGGAGCGCCTTCGCTTTGCACCCACCCACACCCGGACGTGACGATTAGGTTCTGCCCGAGCGGATGGGTATGCCATGCCGTCCGGGCGCCGGGCTCGAACGTGACACTCGCCGCACGCGCGCGTGCCGGGTCGGGCGCATCGAACAACGGATCAATACGTACGTTGCCGGTAAAATATTCCGCCGGCCCTTTGGTGGAAGGCCGTGAGCCGCATCGTCGCAGGTTCATTGTTTAACCTCCTTGTCTGATTGGAACCATTGCTCGTTTCTTCACTGCTATGAGGAAAATGTAGCAGTTGCGGCGGCACGAGAGTAGAGAGTAATTCCGCATGCACTCATGAGGTCTGTTCATAAATGCGGCGCGAAAATTTTAACGACATCCTCGCGTTTCTCGCTGTCGCGCGAGAGCGAAGCTTCACCAAAGCCGCTGCACAGCTCGGAGTTTCCCAGTCGGCTTTAAGCCATGCAATTAGCGGTTTGGAGGCAAGACTCGGCCTTCGGTTGCTGACTCGCACCACGCGTAGCGTCTCGCCGACCGAGGCGGGTGAACGCCTGGTGCTGACGGTGGCTCCCCGGTTTGAGGAGATCGAAGCCGAGATGGAAGCCCTAACCGAGCTTCGGGAGAAGCCGGCCGGCACAATTCGAATCACAGCCAGCGAGCATGCGGTGAGTGCGATCCTTTGGCCAAGGTTGGCGAAATTCCTGCGGCACTATTCGGACATCAAGGTGGAGATCACCGTTGACCACAGTCTGATCGACATCGTTGCCCAACGCTATGACGCCGGCGTGCGATCCGGCGAGCAAGTGGCGAAGGATATGATCGCGGTCCGGATCGGACCGGACATGCGCATGGCGGTGGTTGGGGCCCCATCGTATCTCGCTAAGCGGTTGCCACCAAAGAAGCCGCAGGATTTGACCGATCACAAGTGTATCAATCTGCGCCTGGCAACCTATGGCGGGTTGTATGCGTGGGAATTCGAAAGAGGCGGCCGCGAACTGAAGGTGCGAGTAGATGGCCAGCTTATCTTCAACGGCACTGCCCAGATGCTCAATGCGGCACTGGCAGGATTCGGCTTGGCTTATTTGCCGGAAGATCTGGCGCAGCCGCATTTAACTC
>DASRHX010000449.1:0-7139 GCA_035650295.1 Bryobacteraceae bacterium
TATCGCGGCGTCGCGCTCATGATCTCCAACGGCCTCCCCGTGCATAACCTGCCACCCGCGTTCAGCTATCTTGGCGAAGGGACGCTGATCGGCATCCCCTTCGTCTGGTTCCTGCTCATCGTCTGCGCCGTTGCCGTGCACATCGTGTTGGAGCGCACCAAGCACGGCCGCTATGTCTTCGCCATCGGCTCCAACCCCGAGGCGGCGCTCTACGCGGGCATCCCGACCTCGTTCCACACAATGACCGTCTACACCATTGGCGGCGCGCTCACCGGCCTCGCCGGCATGATCGAAGCCTCACGCCTTATGACCGGCCAGCCTACCGCCGGACAAGGCTACGAGCTTCAGGCAATCGCCGCCGTCGTCATCGGCGGCGGCAGCCTCCGGGGCGGGGAAGGCACCGTCATCGGCACTCTCGTCGGCGCGTTCATCATGGGCCTTCTCGCCAACGGTTCCGACCTTCTCGGCATCTCGCCCTACCTGCAGCAAGCCATCATCGGCGCCGTCATCATCCTTGCCGTCGCCGTGGACGAGCTCCGCAAACGCCGGCTCGGCTAGCCACTTGGGGCGGACGCCCGCGTCCGCGTGGGACGCCGCGTCCCACCCTTCCAAAACTCAGAGTCTCCGGATGCAAACCTAATCGAGCCGCGAACGTCCCCACATCAAATGACGCTGAGTTGTTGCGCAATAAGGCCGTAGATGAGGTGGTTTGGCGCTTTTTTGAAGGTGCAGCCACGGGCCTTCGAGGCTATCGCCGCCAATTGGGGGACGCATTGAAGAAGGCTGGCATTAGTATTACGATTCACTGGAGGTCAATGCCGTACGACAATATCCAACCGCCATTCACTCTCAAATTCTGGGACATGTCTAAGAGTGAGCTACGAGAGTATTTCAAGTGGTTCATGGATGTTCTGCCGTCGAGGATAGCGGAACTTGCTCGGGCAGTGACTGAAACGCCGGGATTGGAGCATTGGAAACCAAATAACACAGCCGACTCGCTAAATAGTCTAGGAGATTGGTTCGCTACCCAAGTGGCAACGCGTAAGCGTACCGCTGAGGAGCTTGAAGCGATTAACAACGCCCCGCCTTTTCCAATCGAAGCCTCAGATCGGGAACTGACAATCCGAACGTTCTCGCTGGCTATGGACGTCGGAATGTATTTCAGTCAAGTTATGCTCGCGAACCATCCTTCTTTGTGTTGGGAGCAGTCACTCAGCAGTAAAAATAGCATCAACTACGGACAACCAGTGGTTGTTTGGTTTGGCAGAGTCGACCTGAACCCTATTGGCCTCATAGTCACTCTCGCGTACGGAATAAGCCGAGGCAAACGCGCGGGGAATGGTCTTCGTGAGCTTTACGACATATGGTCGGAGAATGTCGGCCCAAAGCCGAAACGTGAAACAAGGAAACGCACGGGGAGCAATTAGCACCCTCCATCCGCCAGTCAGTTCCCACTAATCCCGAATCGGTGCGTTCATCTGCGTGAATCTGCGTCCATCCGCGGCTAATTTCTTTTTCAGCCGCGTCGGCGCATGCACCGAGCCGCGATTACCGCAGTAGGCGGCGCAACGCCATGCCAAGGCAGCCCGCAGTAAGTAGGATGGCGCTCGATGGCTCAGGCACCGCTGCCGGCGCCGCGCTCCCTGCTACGTACACGCCGTCTACAGAACCGGCGTAAGCGAAGAACGACCGGATCTCCGCACCGGTCACTCCATCGAATGCCTTCACGTGCCCGCCGGCCGAGCCTGGTCCCGCCCCGGTGATGATATCGGCGAAACCGTCGTTGTTGAGGTCGCTGGAACCGACGCGGACACCACCGGTAAAGCCGCCTCCGTAGGCGAAGAACGACCGGATCTCCGCATTCGTTGCTCCATCGAAGACCTTCACGTGCGAGGCTCCACCGGAATCGGCCCCCGTAATAATGTCCGCAAAACCGTCTCCGTTTATATCGCCGCTGCCGACGAACACTCCGCCTGCAAAGCCTGGGTAAGCAAAGAACGATCGGATCTCGGCGCCGGTCACACCGTCGAACGCCTTTACGTGCCCGTCGGCCGAGCCAGGTCCGGCCCCCGTGATGATATCGGCAAAACCGTCGTTGTTCACGTCGCCGGAACCGACCCGAACGCCGCCAGTAAATCCGGCGCCGTACGCGAAGAACGACCGGATTTCGGCATTGGTCGATCCATCGAAGACCTTCACGTGCGGGACCCCACCGGAGTCGACACCCGTAATAATGTCGGCGAAGTCGTCTCCATTGATATCGCCGCTTGCGACGAACACCCCGCCCGCAAAGCTTGCAAAAGCGAAGAACGACCGGATCTCAGCGCCGGTCACACCGTCGAACACCTTCACGTGTCCGCCCACCGAGCCAGGTCCGGCCCCGGTCACGATATCGTCAAAGCCGTCATTATTCACGTCGCCTGCCGCAACGCGCACGCCGCCCAGAAAGCTGGGGTAGGCCATGAACGACTGAGTCTGAGCGCTTGTAGTGCCGTCGAAGGCCTTCACGTGTCCGCCAACCGTGCCGGCTCCGGCGCCCGTGATGATATCGGCAGTTGCCAACGATGCTGTCAAAAGTGTGAGTACAGCAATCCTAGAGTGCGCATTGTTCCGTCCCATGGTGAGCCATTGTAGCGCTTGCCGGCGTGCAGCGGGTCGAATTGCAAACGACTCCGGCTGCGCGGTTGTATTTCCAGTAAACTCAGCAAAGAAACCCATGACTCGCCTAGCCAGCCTTTTGATTCTTATTTCGATCACAATGCCCGCTCAGTCAAGCGATTCTCAGACACTAGTGGCGCTTCTGCAGCAACTTCGCGAACTCCGGCAAGATCTGCACGGAATGACGCTCGTCGCTCAGCGCGTGCAGATCCTGCTTTACCGGGTTCAGTTACAGGATGATGCCGCCAAAAAGGCAGCCCTGCGCTACGACCATGCGAGTGCCAAGCTCAAGGATGCTGAGCGCAATCGAATGGAAGCCGTGAGCGGCTTCAAGGCGGCGGAGGATAGGCTTCCATCGTTGCAAAGTCCCACCGACCGGAAGGCCGGTGAGGAAGTGGTCCGCGAAATGAAACGGCGCGTGGAAATGTGGTCCGCTGAAGAATCCAGTTTTCGCGCCATGGAAGTTGCCGCTGGAAACGACTTGAAGGCCGAACAGGCGAAGCTGCTCGAACTCCAGCAGCGCTTGGATCGCCTGGAACAACAACTCGAACAGTACGCTCTGACGCCTGCCGCCAAGTAATCAGCGGCCGAATCCGTGATCGCGCGCGAACACGATCGCTTGTGCGCGGGACCACACGCCGAGCTTGTCGAAAAGATTCGACGCATGATTGCGGACAGTCTTTTCGCTGATCTGCAGGCGCTCCGCGATGCTGGTGTTGCTCAGCCCGTCGGCTATGAGCGCAAGCACCTGTCGCTCACGTTCGGTCAACGCGGCAAACACCGGACCGGCGGTTTCCTCCGGCTGTAGGAAGGAGAGAACTGCTTCACAAAACCGCTGCCAGGCCGGTTCGTGCTCGAGCAGGATGTGATTGCGCGAATCCAGCTCGACGAACTCGGCTCCTGGAATGCCGCCCGCGAGGAGCCGCCCTTCCCCTATCGGTACCACCTCGTCGTTGCGTGCGTGCAGGACGAGCGTTGGCGCCCGCACTTCCCCAAGCGATTCCGAAATATCCATCACGCCGCGCGCCGCGAGCAGGCTGGCGGCAATCTCGCCCGAGGTCGTCTTTAGGCAAAGGTCGTTGAACCACTGCAGTTGCTCGTGGCTCCCGCCGGGAATGAACCGCGACGTGAACACTTGGCGGAACGTGGGATTGTCCCGCGCCCACGCCACGCGGATCAGGTCGATCATGGCTTGGTGCGTCCTCGCGGCCTCCGGCGTCGGACGCCGCAGCACGCCGCGCGCGTAGCCGCCATAAAAGATGAGCCGGGCAACGCGCTCCGGGTGTCGGATCGCGTAGCGGATGCATGCCACCGCACCCTGAGAAATGCCAAGCAGCGTCACCGGTTCGCCTGGTTGAGCGGCATCGATCACCGTTCCAAGGTCCCCTGCCCACTCGTCAATTGACAAAGGGCCGGTCTGCCACTCGCTCATCCCGCATCCGCGCTCGTCGTAGCGTACGAACCGGCTGTGCGAGGAAAAGAACTGCAGCCAGTGCCTCCAGACCGGACTCTCCCACTCGTATTCGAGATGTGTGAGCCAGTTGGCTGCCTTCACCACGATCGGACCCGCGCCCGATTCCGCCCATGCCAGGCGCGTCCCATCGGCGGCTTTGACGTAGCGAATGTGCTGGCGAAAGCTCATCGGTCCGGATACCTGCCCAACCGGGACATTTGTCTCACGTCCCAGGCTCCAATTTCAAGCCGGCCGGGACAAAACGCCCCTGGTGACATCTTCGTAACCGGCGTATTCTCGCAGCACAAGGAGAATTTACATGACCAAGCGTCTGCTGATGTTTGCCTATGGACTCACGTCGTACCTGATCTTCCTCGGTACGTTCCTCTATGCAATCGCCTTCGTCGGTGGGTTCCTGGTGCCCAGCCGTCTCGATGGGCCGCTCCGGACGTCTTTGTCCGAAGCCCTGGCGGTCGACCTCGCGCTCTTGACGGTCTTTGCGCTGCAGCACAGCGTTATGGCGAGAAGGTGGTTCAAAGAACGCTGGACGCAAATCATTCCGTGGAGTATCGAGCGCTCGACCTTCGTGTTGTGCGCGAGCCTTGCGTTGCTCCTGCTGTTTTGGCAATGGCGTCCGATCGGAATCCAGGTCTGGTCCATTGAGGACCCAGCCGCCCGCGCCGTCCTTTGGGTGCTGTTCGCCGCCGGCTGGGGGACGGTCCTGGTAATGACGTTTTTCATCAACCACTTCGATCTGTTCGGCCTGCGGCAGGTGTGGTTGCCCCTCATTGGCAAGCCGTACACACGAGTGCCCTTCCGCACCCCCATGCCGTACCGCGTCGTTCGGCATCCCCTCTACTTCGGTTTCCTCCTCGCGTTCTGGATGACGCCAAACATGACTGTGGCACACCTTGTGTTCGCCTTAACAACAACCGCCTACATCATTGTGGCAATTCAATTCGAGGAAAGCGATCTTGTGCATGAACACGGCTCGGCATACGAGGAGTACCGGCGCACAGTGCCCATGTTATTGCCCGGAACCGGACGGTCGCGGACTTCGGCGCCGGCCGGCATGAAGCGCGCTTGATGTACGGCCTTGCGTGACCTCGCTACTCAATTCTGGTCGGGAGTCGCAAGCTTGCGCCGGCTCCCACCAGAATTGCGAGCACGGCGACGGCGAGGGAGCCGAACCATACAATCGGTGTACCCACCGTGATGCGGTCCAGCGTTTTCTTTTGCTCGAGCGTGACGAAGTACGACTTTCCGTGCTGCTTCACTTCCTCACTGAATGCGGGCGTCTGCACCTGCGAAGACTCCCGGTAGACGATTCTCTCCGGCACGGTCATCCAGATCACCGTAACTGCGAGCATTGCGAGAAATGCTAGCGCCCCCGTAACAACTGCAGCTGTCAGAATGCGCCGGCTCATGACTTATAGCTTATGCCGAAGCGAAAGAGGCGTCGGGGCAGGGCAAACGTGCTTCTTGCACGAACGGCTAAAAAGATGTACGCTCTTATCGGATATCGATAAGACACATGAAGCCGAACGATCTTGTCCAAGGCACCCTTGGTCTGCTGATCCTAAGAATCCTTGCCTTGGAACCCATGCACGGATGGGCTCTTTCCCAACGTCTGAAACAAATGTCCAAGGACGTTCTGCAAGTTGGACCCGGTTCCTTGTACCCCGCGCTCCACAAACTGGAACAGGATGGCTGGATCACCGCTGAATGGTTGATCAGTGACACCAGGCGGCGCGTCAAGTTCTACTCTTTGACAAAAGAAGGCCGGAAGCACCTGCAATCCCAGACCGCGGATTGGAAGCGCCTGTCCGCCGCCATTTCCGCGATTGTCCTTCCCGCGCGAGGTTAATTCTTATGCGCCGGTTCAGAAAATTACGCCTTCGCATTCGGTCGCTGCTCGATCGTTCTCGTGTGGAAAGTGACCTTGAAGACGAGATCGCTTACTACCTGGATCGTGAAATCGAGCAGGCGATTGCTGCCGGAGCTTCGCCCGAAGAAGCGAAGAGGCACGCACTGTCCACATTGAACGGCGCCGGACGCCTGAAAGAAGAGTGCCGGGACGCGCGCGGCGTCCGATGGTTCGAAGACGTGCTGAGTGACCTGCGATTTTCGGCCCGCACGCTGCGCAAGGCGCCAATGTTTACCGTCACCGTCGTCTCTGCCCTGGCTTTCTGCATCGGTCTCAATACAGCGATCTTCTCCGTCGTCGACACTGTCCTCTTCCGGCCGCTGCTCTTTCCCAATCAGGACCGCCTGGTAGCCGTTACGGAGGGCGTCCCAGGCTTGGGATTCCCGGTACTTCCTTTTTCGCCCCCGGATTATGTGTTTGTTGCCGCTACGAATCAGTCCTTTGCCTCAACAGGTATTTATCGCAACCAGTCTTACGAGATCTCAGGCGTGGACCGGCCACGGCGTGTGAGCGGCGCGCGAGTAACCGCTTCCCTATTTCAGGTCCTCGGAATCTCGCCCGCGGTCGGACGCGTATTTACGCAGGCAGAAGATGAACACGCAATGCGAGTCGCGGTGCTCAGCGGCGGCTTCGCTCAAGGTGCCTTTGGCACACCAGAGCGTGCACTCGGCCGGACGGTTCTTCTCAACCGGATCCCGCACGTCGTCATCGGCGTAATGCCACGCTCATTTTCATTTCCGATACGCGGGTCCCGGTTCAATGACAATCCGGCCGATGTATTCGTGCCTGTCTCCTGGAGTAACGGCGAAAGGCAACAGACTGTAAGTAACTTCGACTACAGCATGGTTGCGCGATTGAAACCAAATGTGACCATTCAACAGGCGAGCATGGAGATCAAAGGCTTACTTGAACGCATCGTAAAGGACTACCCGCCAAAGATAAAACAGGCTCTTGAGAGCAATCCCAATTTTTCGCTCGAATCACAGATTGTGCCGTTTCGCGAGGAGTTTGCCGGTGACGTGCGCCGCCCGCTGCTGCTTCTATTGGCCGCGGTGGGCGTTGTGCTTCTGATTGGATGCGCTGACGTGGCGAATCTTATGT
>DASRHX010000450.1:0-2465 GCA_035650295.1 Bryobacteraceae bacterium
GAGTTGCATGGAGGAAGCGTTCAGATCGCGAGTGAAGGTGAAGGACGCGGGACGGAAGTTACCGTGAGGCTTCCAGTAGAAACAAGGGATTATTCCAACGGAGACTTAGACTATTTTGCAGGACGAGATGATCCGGCTTCACTCAAGGGACTCACCCTTCTGGCAGTCGAAGACACAGAGGATAGCCTCGAAGTGCTTTGTATCATGCTACGCGATCTGGGCGCTCACGTATTAACGGCGCGTGATGGAGTTGAAGCCCTACAGGTCCTCGCCACGACGCAACCAGATCTGGTGCTGTGCGATTTACGGATGCCCGGAATGGATGGCTTCGAATTCATTCGGGAGTTGTCTCGCATCCAAGGACCACGTCACCCACCCGTCGTTGCAATGACCGGACTCACCGGCAAGGTTGACCATAATCGCACGCAGGCTGCTGGTTTCGATTGCCACCTCGATAAGCCGTTCGACGATAAGGAACTTGTGTCGGCTGTACGTTCAACGCTCGATCGGAGACGCTCCGTCTGACATGGTCCGCCAGGCTTTCCCAACCGAAAAGAGCTGGAGGCCCCAACTTGTCAGGCGCGGCTGACCTTTAATAGCCGCGAAGTGGTCGGCCAGGTTGCCGGTGAGTGCTGCCGTCGTACTTGAGCGACGCCAATTGCTGCGTGAGCACGAATTCGCCAGGAACAGGCCTTACATCAAAGCTAGTGAGGTTTGGTCGCACCGTTCTGGAGCATCGTGCGGATCTCCTGAACGACCGGGCTGTTCGGAGCGGCACCTCTTGCACCGCCACCACCTCTTCCCGCAATAGTAGCGGGAGCGTTCGGCGCGACTTTGGCGAGGGCCTCCCGTGGGATCAATCCTTCCGAATCGGCGCTCACCGCGGGCGGAAGCGCGGGAACCCCATTCAGGACATCGAGAGGAGTCCTCCCCGATGCATCGATAATGTTCGTACTCGCCCCGTGATCCAGCAGGTATCGAACAAGAGTCGAATTCTGGGATCGAACGGCGACGTGGAGAGCAGTCATTCCTTCGTTGGATTGTGTGAAATTGGGGTCGCGCTGCGCATAGGAGATGCGTCCGGAATACTTATTGGCGCCGTTCACCTGGGCGTTAACGTCGGCTCCATGCTTGATCATGACATCCAGAAACTCAGTATTGACGGTGCTGACCGGTGTTGCGCCGGAAGAGCCGCCGCCTCGGCCTGTACTCAGTACCCCACTCGTAAGACCGGCAGCATAGAGCCATGGCGAAATCCCCATGCCATAGATGTTGGGATTCGCACCGTTGTCCAACAGCAGCCGCGCAACTTCAATATTGTTACCGACCAGGGCGCGCAGCAGCGGCGTCGTGCCCGAACTGAGGAGCGGATCTGCAAAACGGCCTCCACTACCGGCTTCCGGGCGGCGCGCGTTCAGTTCCGTATTCGGATTAACGCCGGCAGCCAACAACAATTTGATGATCTCCATGCTCGACACTTGAGGTCCGGTGTTTGCCGGAGCGCCGCCTGCGGCGCCACCGCCACCTCTACCACCAGCAGCAGCACCGCCGCCTCTACCAATAGGAGCTGCAGGAGCTGCGCCTTGAGCCCCGGGAGCGGGTGCGCCCGCGCCGCGTCCGCCTGCGCCGGCGCCACCTCGTCCACCACCACCGACGCCACCAGCCGCTGCGTCTATTGCAACGTAAAGCGCGGTACGCCCGTAGATATCCCAAAGATTCGGATTGGCGCCGTGATCCAGAAGGAACTTCGCGACGCCATTCTGGCTGTTGTCGAGGGCAATCATTAGGGGCGTCATGCCTTCATTGTTGGGCAGATTGACATCTGCGCCCGCACTTACCAGAGCTTCAACGCAGGCGTAGCAACCGCCGCGAGCCGCGTACAGAAGCGGGGTCAGACCGCCATAGGTGTGATACTGGGCGCGAGGTTCCGAAGTGATCTGGCCGGGCCAGTCGTTGAACTTAGCGCGAGCATTCACATTGGCACCCTTTGCAATAAGGACTTTCACCATCTCCGGAGCATTGCGAGCGGCTGCGGCGGCCCACATCAACGGCGTCTGATCCTGCACCTTTTCGACGGTGTTGACCTTCGCTCCGGCATCGATCAGCAGGTTGAAGACCGGCAGGTCGCCGTTCTTGATAGCGATCATCAATGCCGTTTGACCGTCTTCGTTCGCGCCTTCGGTTCCGGATCCGGCAGCCAGGAGCGTCTTCACCATGCGTGCATCGCCCTGTTTCGTCGCTTCAGCGAGAGGCGTCGAACCAAACTCGTTGGTGACGTCCACCTTCGCTTTTTTCGCGATCAACGCATCCACGAGGTCATAGTCGAAGCGGTAAACCGCCCAGTGAATCGGACGCGTTCCGTCGGGCTGCGCCTCATTTACGTCGGCTCCCGCCCGAATCATCTCCAATGCCGCTGCGCGTTTGCCATCTTGAATCGCGGTGGCCAGCTGCCCGGTCTTACCCTG